>JAGVNC010000108.1 GCA_020053475.1 Candidatus Omnitrophota bacterium
ACGACAGCCCCTCGCGCCGTTGCCCTTTTATTGGTGACGCGAGACCTCGAAAGAATTAGTGATCATGCGGTCGCCATCGCTGAGGACGTCATTTACATGATTAAGGCCAAGGTGGTTAAACATCATTTGGATGAACTTATTTATGTTTATCGCAAGGTCAGCGATCATTCATAATTCTCTTCTCTTTTTTCAGGCCGTGGAGTTTATCTGCATCTTGAATCATCTGTGAAATTCAGTTAAGTCATTGAAAATACTATAATTCCTTGTATGATAATATTTGTTTAAAAGCCTAAGGAGATTGTCCACAACACGATGCATCCCCTTGAAAAAAGAGTCTTATTGCCGCAGGATTTAAAACCGCTGAATTCTCTGTCAGAGTATAAAGCGCAAGGAGGTCTTCAAGGCCTGGCCAAAGCCAGTGAAATGTCCGGGCAAGCGATCATCAATGAAGTCAAGAAATCAGGGTTGCGCGGGCGCGGGGGAGCTGGTTTCCCGACGGCTATTAAATGGCAGACCGTTTTTGATGCACCAGATGAGAAAAAATATGTGGTCTGTAATATGGCCGAAGGTGAGCCGGGAACATACAAAGACCGTTATTTGATGGGCAAAAATCCTTATCTGTTAATGGAAGGGATATTGATTATTGCTCGCGTCATTAAAGCCCGCCAAGCCATCATCGGCACAAAAGTGAAATTTAAGAAAACCGTCGCTTCTTTGCAAAAAGTGTTGAAAGAATTTGAAGATGCAGGCGTTGTCCAGCCTGGCTATATTAAGATTGTTTTAGGCCCTGACGAGTATTTATTAGGAGAAGAAAAGGCTTTGTTGGAGGTGGTGGACGGAAGAGACCCGATGCCGCGTTTTTTCCCTCCCTATATGGTGGGCGTGAATATTAGCCCTACAGAAAGAAATCCTGCCATTGTGAACAATGCAGAGTCCATGAGCCATTTGCCGCATATTTTCAGTAAAGGCGCTGATTGGTTTCGTTTGACGGGGACGGAAGATACCCCGGGGACCATTATGCTAACATTAACAGGCGATGTGAAGAAGCCGGGGATGTATGAGGTGCCTTCGGGGATTACGGTGCGTCAATTTCTTTATGATCTTGGCGGTGGCCCCAAAGATAAACCGATTAAAGCGGTCTTTTCCGGGGTGGCCAATCGTGTCATGACACCGGATCAATTTGATTTAAAGATGGATTTCGGATCGCTGCGAGGGGCGGGGGTCGGCTTGGGATCGGGAGGATTTATCGTCTATGATGAAAGCCGCTGGATGGGGGATGTGGCGTGGATGTTTTCGCATTTTTTGGCTGTTTCCTCGTGCGGCCAATGCGTTCCGTGCAATTTGGGCTGTCGTGTCATTACCGAGCATTTGTTGAATATCCGGGAAGGGCGGGGCACCCGGGACGACGTTGAAGATATCTTAGTGGAAACGAAGCGGTGTACCAATCAATCCCGCTGCTTTTTACCGACGCAGGAATCGGTGTTGATTTCCAGTATTATTCAGAAGTTTTCCAATGAATTTTATCCGGGAAAGGTGAACGGTTCGTTTAATCGGGACATTGTTGTGCCTAAAGTTGAAGATTTTGACGACGCTACAGGTCAATTTACCTTTGAAGAAAGTCCAAAAGAGTTCTGTTGAGTTTTTTCCCAACAATTAGAGAAAGTTGATGAAAAAGAAGTTATTATCTGTTTTCTTCTTGTTTAGTGTCGGTTTTCTTCTAACTGACCCTTCGATCGTTTCGGGCCAATTTTTTGCCTTTTTAGAAGACGATATCGTTGGAAAACCGGCCCCTGATTTTACATTAAAAACACCTTCGGGAGAGACATTGCATTTCCAGCAGGCCCGTCAAGGTCAAAAGGCTCTTGTTTTCTTTTGGGCGACGTGGTGCCCGACGTGTCATGGAGAATTAAAAAGACTTAACGCCGATATCGACCTTTACCATCAACAAAAGATAAAAATATTTGCCGTTAATTTGGAAGGGAAAGCAGCCGAAGTGGCCGAATACATTCAGCAAAATAAACTCAACAACCTGACGTTTGTTTTGGATGAAGAATCATCGTTGATTGATCCCTATGCGTTAATCGGCGTTCCATCGATTTTTTTTATCAATGAAGCGGGGATTGTCACGAGCCTTGTTCACGCCCTTCCTGGCAATTTGGCCGAGGCCTTTAGGGGGCCAACTGATCAGGGGAAGGAAGATAGTAAAGCCCCCGCTGCGATGGTAGAGAAAAAATCTGAGGATAAGGATAGCCCGATCGTTAAGAAAGTGTTGAGTTTTAGCATCAGCATTTTTTTGTTCATTTGGATCATTTTTGCTCCGCTCTTGATGATCCGTCGTCTCAATAAAATGATTTCTGTGTTAGAAAACAAAACAATCAAATAGGAGGTTGTATGATTCAACAAAAACGATGGATTCGCACATTGCTGACTTCTGTCTTTCTTGTGGGGGCCATCAACGCTTTTTGCGCCGATCAATATGAGGTTGATTCGGTTCATTCGACGTTAGGGTTTGCCGTCAAGCATTTGCAGGTGGGGACGACCCGCGGCCAATTCGATAATTATGTTGGAGACATTTATTTTGATCCGCAAGACGACGCCAGTTTTAAGGCGGATGTCACGATCCAGGCCGACAGCATCGATACGCGCAATACGAAACGTGATGACCATCTGCGCACGGCTGATTTTTTTGACGTCGCTAATTTCCCGACGATTACCTTCAAAAGCCAAAAGCTGGAACGTCAAGGGGACAGCGCTGTGATTACAGGGGATTTAACGATTAAGGCCGTCACGAAAACGATTTCGATTCCTGTCACAATCGCCGGGCCTGTTGAGGGGCCGGGAGTCACCGTCATCGGAATTAATGGTGAAACCACGATCAACCGTCAAGATTACAATATCAAGTTTAGTAAGATGTTGGATAATGGCGGATTAATGGTGGGCGATCAAGTCCATTTAGTGATTGAAATAGAAGCGCATAAGAAATAGGGCCGGAATTTAAATCCGTACGGCGTTGAGGATTTTATCCGCCGGACTTAACTTATTGAGTGAATAGAAATGCAGGCCAGGGGCTCCTTTGGCCAAAAGATCGCGGCATTGACGGATGGCAAAGTCAATGCCGGCGTTCAGGGTCTCTTCAGGATTTCCTTGGAGCGGCTCAAAAATCTTTTTGATTTCTATCGGTATCGTCGCCCCGCATAGATTACAAAAACGCTGCAAATTTTGGTAATCGGTAATGGGCAAAATCCCGGGAATAATCCGGGCCCGCACGTTGAGTTTTTTTAACCGTTGCACATAATCAATATAATCTTGATTGTTGAAGAATAATTGGGTAATCACAAAGTCAGCACCACTGTCAATTTTCAGTTTTAAATATTGGGCGTCGCGTTTTTTGTCTTTACAAAGGATGTGGCCTTCTGGAAATCCCGCGACTCCGATCCCAAAATAATCTTTATACTCCTGGCGGATAAAGGCGCAAAGCTCTGAGCTGTATTTAAAATTATTTTCTGTCGGCTGCCAGTGGGGATTGTCCAGAGGGGGGTCTCCGCGCAAGGCCAGAATATTTTGGATCCGGCGGGATTTAACGTCTTCTAAAATTGTTTTAATTTCCTCTTTGGTGTTTAGGACACATGTCAGATGCGCCATGCTGGCGACATGGTGGTTCTTTTCAATATGTTCAGCGATATCAAATGTCTTGTCCCGTTTCCCGCCGCCGGCTCCATATGTGCAGGAAATAAAATCGGGGTTGAGTTTGCAAAGACCTTCAATGATGTGGAGCAAGTGCTCGTAACCTTTGTCCGTTTTCGGTGGGAAGATTTCAAAGGAATAAGTTCTTTCTTTATCGTTGAAAATATCGATGATTTTCTTCATAATAGGTACCATTATAACATCCTCCATAAAAATATCTTAAAATAAAGGTGGATTTTCAGGTGTATATTTTAGGATTGAATTGCTATGCCCATAGCGCTTCCTGTACGTTGATTAAAGACGGGCAAATCCGTTTTTCCGCGGAAGAAGAACGTTACAACCGCGAAAAATATTCTTGGAAATTCCCCCAAAAAGCCATCGAGCGCTGTTTGGCGTTCGAAGGGATCACCATCAAGGAGATTAACCAGTTTACTTTTTATTGGGATCCTCGGTTAGAAATTTTGGGCAATGGAATGCATTTTTTAAGGTATTTCCCTCAGTCTCTGCAGTTGTTCAAGGCTTCTTCCAGCAGCGGAGGCATGAAATTTTTCCCACGCCTTCGGGCCATGACCAATATCGGGAAGATGATTCAAACGACATTTCATTTGGATAATGTGCCACAGATGACATTCGTCGAACATCATTTGGCCCACGCGGCCAGTGCGTTTTTTGTCTCGTCTTTTGACAATGCGGCGATCTTAACGATGGATGGCCGAGGGGAATCCACGACGACGTTATTGGCTGTCGGCCGGCAGAGCCAAATCAAAAAATTAAAAGAGATTCCCGTGCCGCATTCCTTGGGGCATTTGTATGCGGCCATCACGGACTACCTTGGGTTCAAACCGTTTTTTGATGAATGGAAAGTGATGGGCATGTCGGCGTATGGGACGGACCGTTATGTTGCGCTTTTTGAAGATGTCATCCACTTGCAGGCCAAAGGAGGATACCGCTTGAATCTTAAATATTTTAAATTCCATACGCATGGACAAGATGCTTGGGTTAGTGATTATTTTATCAAAAAGTTTGGCCCCATTCGTTATCGGCATAGAGAAGATTACGATCAGCGGCATTTTGATATTGCTTATGCGCTGCAAAGAATTGTTGAGAAGGCAGGCGTCCATGTGGCGAACCACTTATATGAAATCACAAAACTTCCCGCCTTGTGCATGACGGGCGGCGTTGTGTTGAATTGTTTGATGAATAAAAAAATTATTGAACAAACTCCTTTTAGGGAATTTTTCTTTCAGCCGATCGCGACCGACGCCGGCACATCGTTAGGCAGTGCGTTGTATCTTTATCATCAAATCCTCGGCCAGGAACGCCGAGAAACGTTCGATTCCATTTATTTGGGAGAAGAGTACAGCAACCAAGCCATCGAGCGTTTATTGTGCCATCGGGGAATTCACTATCATCACTCGGAGAATATCGCCCGTGATACGGCTCAGTCGATCGCGCAAGGGAAAATCGTCGGCTGGTTCCAGGGGAGGATGGAAGCAGGGCCCCGCGCTTTAGGAAACCGCAGTATCGTCGCAGATCCAACAGACCCGACCATGAAAGACCGGTTGAATGCCCGCGTCAAACGACGGGAGTATTTCCGTCCGTTTGCCCCGTCCGTCTTGGAAGAGAGGGTGTTTGAGTATTTTGACATGCCTAAGGGGCAGTTATCGCCGTATATGATTTTAGTGGGAGATGTGAAAGAGGAGAAAAAATCGGTGATTCCTGCGGTGACGCATGCTGATGGGACGGCGCGGGTGCAAACGGTAAGCCAAACAGCAAATCCGCGCTATTGGCAGCTCATCCATGAATTCGAAAAGATCAAAGGGGTCCCCGTCGTCTTAAACACATCGTTTAATGAAAATGAGCCGATTGTGTGCACGCCGGAAGACGCGCTAAACTGTTTTCTTCGGACAGATTTTGATATCTTTGCCATTGGGGATTACATTATTTTAAAGAATGAAAACGGGAACAGGAAGGCGGCCAACGTTGCCGCCAAAGCTTCTCTGTAAAATTCTATGGACACAGTTTTAATTACGGGTTCATGCGGGTTGATCGGGTCTCAGGCGGTGGAATTTTTTGCCGCAAAGGGATTTCGTGTCGTCGGAATCGACAACGATTTTCGCAGTTATTTTTTTGGCCCCGAGGCTTCGACACAATGGATGAAAGATGAGCTTCAGAAAAAGATTAAACACTACGAACACAAAAATATCGACATCCGTCATCAGGATGGACTAGAGCCTGTCTTCAAACAATATGGTAAAGATTGCAAATTAATTATTCATACCGCTGCTCAGCCTTCCCATGATTGGGCCGCGCGCGAGCCATTGACCGACTTTAGCATCAATGCCACGGCAACCCTGATCCTCCTTGAATTGACGCGCCGCTATTGCCCGCAGGCCGTGTTTATTTTTACCAGCACCAACAAAGTGTATGGGGATCGTCCCAATGATCTTCCTCTCAAAGAAACACCGACCCGCTGGGAGCTGGACAAGACCCATCCTTATTTTGAGGGGATTGATGAGAAGATGAGTATCGATCAATCCAAACATTCTTTATTCGGAGCGTCAAAGGCTTCTGCTGATATTTTGGTCCAGGAGTACGGCCGATATTTCGGGATGAAAACGGTGTGTTTCCGGGGAGGATGCCTTACAGGGCCCAAGCATTCGGGAGCGATGTTGCATGGGTTTCTTTCTTACCTGATGAAATGCTGTATGACGGGCCAAGAATACACGATTTACGGCTATAAAGGCAAGCAGGTCAGGGATAATATCCATAGCCAGGATTTAGTGAATGCGTTTTATCATTATTACCAAAACCCTCGCGCCGGCGAAGTGTATAATATCGGCGGAGGCAGGATGAACAATTGCTCCATGTTGGAGGCGATTGCGTTGTGCGAGAAGATCACCGGCAAGAAACTAAAGTACACGTGCGTTAATGAAGCACGGAGCGGCGATCATATTTGGTATATCAGTAATTTGAAGAAATTTAGCGGCCATTACCCCCACTGGAAGCAGGCCTATAGTTTAGAACAGACTCTAGCTGAAATATATGAAATGAACGTATCCCGTTGGACTGGAACAAAATAGGCTTCTGTTGAGAGGTCTCCCCCTCATTAAATTTCTCTTGTTTCTGTAGAAGTTTCACGTTAGAATACTACAATTATTTTTAACTAATATATATATTTATAGGAATTTTCCAAGAATATGCTTAACTTTGGCATTGTAGGTTACGGCTATTGGGGCCCCAACATTGTGCGCAATTTGAGCACAATCGGCAAGGCCCGGGTGCATTCGGTGTGCGATATTAACACCGAGGCCTGTCATAAAGTCAAAATGATGTATCCACATGTCAATGTCACGGACGACTTTAAAAGCCTCATTAAGTCTCCCGACATTGATGTCATTAGTGTCATCACGCCTGTATCAACTCATTATGAATTGGCCAAAAAGGCCCTGGAAGCCGGCAAGCATGTCTTTGTGGAGAAGCCTTTTACGGAGAGTGTGGAACAAGCCGAACGACTGATCGCCTTAGCGAACAAGAAGAAGCTAAAGATCATGGTCGATCACACATTTTTGTTTACGGGAGCCGTGCGCAAGATCAAGGAATTGTTGGACCAAAATGCGTTAGGGAATTTATATTATTATGATTCTTCCCACGTCAGTTTGGGGTTGTTCCAGCATGACGTGAATGTGATTTGGGACTTAGCGCCGCACGATTTTTCGATTATTGATTATTTGATTAAAAACAAACCCCTGGCCGTCACCGCTCACGGAGTTGATCATATGAAGCGCGGCCAAGAAAATGTGGCGTATATCATTGTCTATTTCGAAAATAATTTCATGGCTCACATTAATATCAATTGGCTGTCTCCGGTCAAAATCCGCACAACATGTATCAGCGGCGAGAAAAAGATGCTCGTGTGGGATGACCTCCAGGCTGACGAGAAAATTAAGATTTATGATCGGGGTGTCGAGACAAAAAGCAAAGAAGGGATTTATCGGCTTCTGGTGGATTACCGGGCCGGCGACATGCATTCGCCGCATTTGGAACCCAAAGAAGCCCTGCGGTCGGAATTAGAATATTTTGTCGACTGTATTATGAATAATCAAACACCTATTAATGATGGCGAGGCGGGGTTGCGCATCGTGAAAATGCTCCAAGCCACGGATGAATCGTTAAGAAAAGAAGGGAAAAAGATAAAGCTATGAACCAGTATTTATGCATTTCCGATGATGTTCAATTAGGCAAGAATGTTAAATTAGCCAAATTCATCAATCTCTACGGATGCACGATCGGCGATGAGACAAAAATTGGGGCGTTTGTTGAAGTTCAGAAAAAAGCTTATATTGGGAAGAATTGCAAGATTTCGTCGCATACATTTATTTGTGAGGGTGTGACGATAGGCGATAGCTGTTTCGTTGGACACAGTGTTGTTTTCATCAATGACAAATCTCCTCAGGCCGTAAACAAAGACGGAAGTCTGGAATCAGAAAAAGAATGGATGGCCAGATTTGTCGAAACTCACGTTGGGAAGAATGTCACCATCGGAAGCAATGCCACGATTATGGGAGGGATTCAGATTGGTGATGGAGCAATGATCGGCGCGGGGAGTGTTGTCACTAAAAATGTTCCGGCGGGCGAGGTGTGGGTAGGGAATCCTGCAAAACTGCTTCGTCAACGAAAAAAGTAAAGGGAATCGAAATGGATAGCTTGAAAAATTCGCGAATTTTATTAACGGGCGGCGCCGGATTTGTCGGGTCGTATATCATCGATCAATTGCTTCAAGAGCCTGTTAAAGAAATTATTGTCATTGATAATTTTGTGCGAGGATCACGCAAAAATTTAGAACGCGCGCTGCAAGATAAACGCGTCCATTTGACAGAAGGCGATATCCGGGATAGGGAGGGGTTAGATCATTTATTTGAAGGCATCGACTATTGTTTTCATCTGGCTGCTCTGCGGATCACCCATTCGGCGGCTGAACCGCGCCACGCGTTGGAGGTCATGACGACAGGCGATGGGGGGATGATGACGACCAACAATGCCCAGTTTGATCAGAAATTACGCCTTTTACGCAATCATGGGATGAATATTTCGGGAGCCGAGCGATTGAAGGCCAAGAAATTTATTTTGGAACAATATCTCATGACCGCGTTTAATTATCGGATGACCGATATTCAGGCGGCGGTTGGCATTGCCCAACTTGAAAAGGTGCCGGAATTTATTAAACAACGGCGAAAGATCGGCGGATATTATCGCAAGTATTTTGCTGAGATTGATTGGTTGGAATTGCCTTTCGAACCGGATTACGCGCGCGCCAACTGGCAAAGTTATCCGATCCGTCTTTTGAAGAATGCCCCTTTAGGGCAGACCGAACTCATGCATTATTTATTTGAGAATGGCGTTGCAACCATTCCCGGTGTCATGAATGCCCATCAAGAAAGTCCTTATCTTGCGGCCCAATATTCGTTGAAACATAGCGAAGAGGCCAGAAAAGAAGCGGTCATTTTCCCTTTTTATGTGGGATTAGCTGAACAAGACATTAAAAAAATGAGTGAGATTTTAAAGCGTTTAGAAACGCGTCAAGGGCTCACTTCTTCAAAACACTAAGATGATTAAAACCGTAGACAGGTACAATTACATTTGGCCGACCGTTGACTTAAGCATGTCGCCTCAATGGCAGCATCTTAAGGCAAAGCGCTTTTACGCCCGGGAATTATCGGAAAACGAAGAGAGCCTGCAAAAGGACAGCCGTTGGCCTGCCATGTTCCCGTCGTCAATGTGCCTGGTCACCACGCAGGATGGTTCAGTATCTGCCTTAGAGAAGGTGGTTGCCCCGGTCATCGTCAATCGTTTCCCCTATGTCATGACGTTGAGTTTTTGTACCAAGCATTTATCCGGCCGTCATCATGTCCGCGGCGAATTCATGAAGCACTTAGAAAAAGGCGGAAGTGTCGCTGTCCAATTTATCCAGCCGGGGGAGGCGTTAAACAAAGTCATGGACACAATTGACGCGGTTAAGGATGAGAATACCGATCAGCGGATTAAAGCAACGAGGTTGTCGATCCGTCAGGGGGTTTCCAACAACGCGCCTGTGTTTAATGACGCTTACTTGGTTTACGAAGCGAAACTCATTGAGCCCAGCAAAGATTATATTGGGGATAGCATTTATCATCAACCCTTTCAAGATATCGGCAGCCATCGGATTTATTTTTTGGAAGTGACCGCGATCCAATTACGTCAAGACATTGCCGAAGGCAAAAGCCAAATCGCCTGGGAAAGTTTGCCCGTGTGGCAGCCTAAGTATGAATTGCCGCGTCCTAAAAGAATGCACAGTGATGTATCCGATCCGGACAAATATAAGAAATTGTATAATCCGCATTACAAGTTTCCGGCGAAGAACACGATCGCTTTTAATTATGATACGATTGAAAAGGGGATGGCGGTTAAAAAGCTTTCTACGCAGATTATTTCCGGCAACGATGATTCGCGCTGGCCGTGTTTTTTCCCGTCTTCGGTCGGGATGGTCACGTCTTTACGGGAAGATGGAACGCCTAATTTAATGCCGTGCGGTTCGACAGCTGTTGTGGGCCGGCATCCTTTTATCATTGGGATTTGCGTCGCGTATGCGCAAATTAACGAGCGATACAAGAAACGCAGCTCTTTGGACATGATCAAACAAACCGGAAAGTTTGGGTGCGGGGTCCCGTATGTCGATGACAAAATTGTTGAGGGGATCACCTATGCCGGGAATCGTTCGCTTTCTGAAGATAAATACAAAATTACCAATGCCGGATTAGTTGTTGATTCTTCGTTTGATGTGCCTGTCTTGCCGGATTTGCCAATCACTTTTGTATGTAAAGTGGTGGGAGAAGTCAAATTGGGAACGCATTTGTTAATGTTGGGAGAGGTTGTTCGTATTTTGGTCCGCGATGATGTCAGCCCGGACAATCCCTTGACGTGGTTCCCTTGGGCGGATGTTATTTCCTAAGAGAATGCAATGATAAAAAAATTGATATTATTCCCATTCGGCGGTAATAGCCGCGAAGCGCTGGTCATCATTCACAGAATTAATTCCTATTAAGATATTATCCAAGTTAAATATTTTGCCAGCCACAACGTACGATAAGTACTTTTCTTGCGAATGAAATCCATCCCCCAACATTACGATGATCTAGCTCCCCTGCGGGATCAATACTATCAGAAGAACCAATATTATTATTCCCGGTTGATCTCTTATTACCGTTATTTTATTCCTCCCCAAAAGAAAGTTTTGGAAGTAGGGTGCGGGGCTGGCATGCTTCTTAATGCCTTGGACCCGTCGATAGGTGTAGGGATTGATATTAGTGAGGAGATGATCAAGGGCGCCCGAGCCAAATATCCTCATTTAGAGTTTCATCAGACAAATATTGCTCATCTCGATGTCGACATTACATTTGATTATATCGTTCTCTCGGGGCTGATCGGCGAGTTAGAGGATATTCAGAAATTCTTTGAAGATTTAAAACTGTTTTGTCACAAAGATACAAGAATCATGATCGAATATTATTCTGTTTTGTGGCAATATGTCCTTAATCTAGGAGAGAAATTTCACCTAAAAATTCCTCAAAAGATGCAAAATTGGGTCACGTATCACGATATTGAGAATTTTTTGAAGCTGGCCGGCTATGAATCTGTAAAACGAGAACGATGCATCCTGTTCCCTAAGAATATCTGGGGCTTAAGTTATATCCTCAATCGCTATATTGCCAAACTGCCTTTAATGAATGCGTTGACGTTAAATCATTTCGTTATCGCCCGTCCGTTGTTTTCTGATGTTTCTGACCATTCTGTGACCATTCTTGTTCCTTGCTGTAATGAAAAGGGCAACATTGAACAGGCCATCAAGCGCCTGCCGGCATTTGGCAAGAGCCAGGAAATTATTTTTGTGGAAGGCGGCTCTCAAGATGGGACGTATGAGGAAATTGAGCGAGTGATCAAGCAGTATCCGCAAAAGGACATCAAATTAATCAAACAAATAGGCAAGGGCAAGGGGGATGCGGTACGGATAGGATTTGGACAGGCGAAGGGGGATGTGTTAATGATCCTCGATGCGGATTTGACGGTTGCGCCCGAAGATTTGCCGAAATTTTATGAAGCCATCCGTCATGATAAGGGGGAATTTATCAATGGCAGCCGGCTTGTTTATCCCATGGAGCAGGAAGCCATGCGTTTTTTGAATTTAATGGCCAATAAGTTTTTTGGGGTCTTTTTTAGCTGGCTTTTGGGCCAACAATTTAAGGACACTCTTTGTGGGACAAAAGTCCTTTTTCGCCGCCATTATCAGGCCATCTCGGCCAATCGTGCGTATTTTGGCGATTTTGACCCGTTTGGGGATTTTGATTTGATTTTCGGTGCCACAAAACTCAATTTGAAGATCATCGAGCTCCCCATCCGCTATAAGGAAAGACAATACGGCACGACCCAAATTCAACGTTTCCGCCATGGGCTTTTACTTCTGCGCATGTGCGGATTTGCCATGCGTAAAATTAAATTTATTTGAATTGGGTGAAATGGCCGAATCCGCACAACTTATCCTTGACTTCAGCAAAACGCTCATTTATAGTGTAGGGTCAAAGAAATCCATTAATTTTCAGAATTATCAAGGAGTTTATTCATGAAAACGTATGCCTATGGTTTCCCACGGTTGGGGAAAAATCGTGAATTTAAGAGTGCCGTCGAAAGCTTTTGGAAAGGGAATCTCTCCGAGGCTGACACGAAAAAAGCCTTAGATGGTATCCAGGCGAACATGCTGGGGATCTATGAGCAAAACATTGACAATTTTCCTATCGGCGAAATCACCGGCTATGACAATATGCTCGACACGGCCATTATGGTCGGTCTTTACCAGCCGAAGAATTTAAAAGAATATTATGAGTTATGCCGAGGGAAAGACGCTCTGGAGATGACGAAGTGGTTTAACACCAATTACCATTATCTTGTTCCTAATTTTAGCCTGATCAAAAATCCTAACTTTAGTTTTACGGCGAATAAAAGCAGCGCCTATTATAAGCAATTCAAGAAGGGGCTGCCGTTTTTGATCGGCCCTTTTACATTCCTTAAATTAAGTAAAGGGATTCCGGCCAATAAGTTTAACGATTATCTGCTGCAATTAGCGGAAATTTATAAAACAATCCTCAACGACCTTCCGCATGTCCATATCGAAGAGCCTGCTCTCGTGATGGATTTGACATCGACGGAAATCGCCACCTTTAAGCAAGCCTACAAGATCATCGGCGCTTCGAAAAGCAAGATTAACTTAATTACCTATTATGACTCTGTCGATTGCCTCAAAGAGTTATATGATTTGCCGGTAAGCGCGATTGGATTGGATTTTGCCAATGGAAAAAAGAATTTGGAGATTATTAAAAAGGCAGGGTTTCCAAAAGACAAGACACTCATCGCCGGTGTTGTGAATGGACGCAATGTCTGGCGTAATGACATCGGGGCTTCCGTGAAATTATTGGATGCTCTGGCCAAAATCGCTCCTTCGTTGATTGTTTCTAACGGTGCGCCTTTATATCATCTACCGATCAGTTTAGAAGGAGAAAAGCTGGATGCTGCCTTAACTCAGAAACTTGCCTTTGCGAAGGAGAAAATTCAGGAAATTAAAACAATCGCCAAAGCCTTTGAAACAAAGAAAATTCCTTCAATGGCGGCAGAAAAATATTTTGGTTTGAATAAAGCCGTCCAGAAAGCGGTTAAGGCACTGACCGACAAGGACTTCGTTAAGGCTGTTTCTTTCGAAAAGCGTAAGGCGTTGCAGAAAAAACTCCTCAACCTTCCGTTATTTCCGACGACAACGATCGGAAGCTTCCCGCAAACCGAAGAGGTCCGCCGGCAACGCGCTGATTTTAGATCCGGCAAGATCACTGAAAAACAATATAACGCGTTTGTTCAAACAAAAATCCAAGATGTCATTAAGTTCCAGGAAGAATTGGGGTTAGATGTTTTGGTCCACGGAGAATTTGAACGCACCGACATGGTGGAATTCTTCGCCCAAGAATTGGATGGAATTGCAACAACCAAAGCAGGCTGGATTATTTCCTACGGGACGCGTGTTTATCGCCCACCGATGATTTACGGTGATATTTCTCGTCCTAAACCGATGACGGTCAAGGAAATTGCGTACGCGCAGACCCTTACCAAAAAGCCGGTCAAGGGCATGTTGACAGGCCCTGTCACCATCATCGCGTGGAGCTTTGTCCGTGAAGATGTGCCCATCAGTGATGTGGCCTATCAATTGGGGTTGGCATTAAGAGATGAAATATTGGATTATGAAAAGGCCGGGATTAAGATTGTTCAAGTGGATGAGCCGGCGATCAGAGAAAAAGCGCCGATCAAACGTAAAGATTGGCCTCAATATTTTGATTGGGCCATTAAATCGTTTCGTTTAGCGACGAATACTGACCCTAAAACCCAAATCCATACGCATATGTGCTATTCGGAATTTGGCGAAATCGTCGGCCAGATCGATCAAATGGATTTTGATGTCATTTCCATCGAAACGACACGCAGCAAAGGCGACATTATTGAGAGTTTTGAGAAAATCGATTTTAAAAAGCAGATTGGGTTGGGCGTGTGGGATATCCATTCTCCGGCCGTTCCCAAAGTCGAAGACATGCGAGAGGTTGTCAAGCGTGCTCTGAAAGTCATTCCCAAAGAAAATTTTTGGATCAATCCAGATTGTGGATTGAAGACCAGGAAGTGGGAAGAGACGAGAGCCACATTAAAGAACTTGGTGACATTAAGCGCCGAATATAAAAAGTCGTAAGGATTTTAAAGAGTAAAAAAGGCGCAGTCTTTAAAAACTGTGCTTTTTTATTTTTTCAAAATTTGGTTCGCGGTATAGGCAATCGTGATCAAATAAAGCGGTGCAATGGGAAGAGCATAGCGCGTTTCAATGATGAAGGGGGCGTGCAGGACGATATTGGCGTAAATCACAATCAGCATTGAAAAAAGAAGCCGGCAGATCAACGATTGAGGTGATTCAACATAAAGTTTGTCTTTATCCCTCCAAACATCTCTCGTTGTCCATAGTAACGCAAAAAATGTGAGGCAAAATATTGTTATCCGAAGGGTGTTTTTGAAAAATGTCGCGCTGAAAATTCCCTCCAACCATGTTGGGTAAACAACAAATCCAATTCTCGTCGATTCCCAGAAAAGCATTTTAAAGCCTTCTAGCATTGTTAAAAAGGCATATTGAAACGGATTGTGAGCGATGCTGGCAATGCCCATACTGTACAACCTTCCATTAACTTCCTCTTTAGGGACTCCTAATGAGAGCAACTCTTTGGCCTTATCAGGGCCTAGTCCAAAGGGCCGATGGTGCTAGTGTTCAAAGGCTTGTTGGCCGTATACATTTTTAATGACCTGTTCGCCCGGAATAAAAGCCAGAAACTGCATGAACTCTTGACCTGTGATGGGTTCGGAGCGGGACACGGCTAATCCATAAAACGATATCCCACCCTTATAAGTCAAGCTTTTATATCCTTGATATTGGTAATTGAGCGATTTATAAGGGAGCAAAAGAAGTTGATAGCTGGTCAGAGTTATGACAAAAAAAAGGACTGTACGAAGAACTAATTTGGTAGACCGAAACGATGCAATCAAGAAGGTCAGACCAAACAGAAGAATTACATATTCATAAATTTCTCTGACCATGGTGGCTGCCCAAAACGCCAGAGCAAAAATAATCGCTACCCTCAGCAGTCTTTCTTTACCCTGCACAATTTTTCCCCATGCCTTGAGACCGGCATAGACAACGCCAAAGACTAAAGGGTATGTCATAATTTCCGGCCAGGAGCTTAATGCGGTATTAACCAGCGATGGAGAAAACCCAAAGTACAAGAGAACGCAAGCTGTAACTGTCCGACGAATTTGGAGCCTTTGCAGGGTTTTAAAAACCAACAATTGCGTCAACGCCAAAATTATTAGCTGTAAGAAAGTTAAAATTTTAAGTTGTACAAACGGAAGATAATCAGCTAGCCAGTGGGACAAGGCGATTAGCAGTGGATAGAAAATAACATTATATCGTTCCCCGGTTTTGAAAAAAACCAGCAGTCCTTCTTGATAGATGATTTTCCCGAGGGCTTGATATTCAATGGCATCATACTTGATCACCATGGTGCTAGATGTCCCTAAATACGCCCAATAGAGCCAGGAGAGGGCAAAGACTAATATGATGGAATTGGAGAAAACAGATTTTTTAGAGTTCATTTGAGAAGTTGATTTGGTCAACATATTCCCCACATTATATCAATATTCACCTTAAACTCAATGGGAAAACACCTTTATTATTAGCCTAAAAAGAACTTCCAAGAGGGCTTAAATATTCGTTGACAGGGAAGGGATCTGTTTTATAATAATGTTCAAACAATGAACACTTCAAGAGGGACTTATCTCTATGCCAGATGAAGAGTTAGATGAAAGAGAATTTGAGCTCATTAACATTATTGGGCCTCAAGTGACCGCCAATCAGCGGGACCTTTCCCGCCAAATGAACCTCTCTTTAGGCATGGTCAATATGCTAATCCGTCGGCTCATCACCAAAGGTCTTATCCGTACCCGCCAATTAAATAAAAAGAAGATTGAATATATCATTACCCCCAAGGGGTTTTCTGAGAAGATGCGCAAATCCGTCCAATATACAGTCAAAACAATCAATTCAATTAGTAACATCAAAGAAGGGCTTAATAAGATTATTCAACGGCTTGTGAGCGAGGGGGAGACTGAATTCTATATTTTAGGACGCTCCGATTTCGCTCATCTGGTGGATATGGCCATTCAGGAATACAGTCAAAATCGCTTCAAAGGCATATTTATCGAAGATGTCACCCAAGATTATCCGGAAGGGATTCTTCTGGTTTGTAAAGAAAATGTCGGCAATGGACATTGGAAAGTGAAGAAGGCGATTAACTTGATTGAAGAGTTGGCGAAAGCCAATGCCTTTGCGGAGAGGCCATGACAATGAATCAAAATACAAAAATCCTTTGTACATTAGGCCCGGCGACATTAAGCCCTAAAATGATCCGCAAGTTGGATAAAATGGGAGTGGACATCTTCCGCATTAACTTGTCCCACACGCCAATGGAAGACGTGGAGAAAATCATCGAGAAAATTATTCAGGCAACGGAAAAACCATTGTGTCTTGATCTGGAAGGCGCGCAGATCCGTAGCGGTTATATGAAGAACAACGGCGTTTATTTTGAAGACGGCAGCCTGGTTAAGGTTCATAAAGAGACAATCGTCGGCGACACCCAAAACATTTGTTTAACACCGGCTTTTGCGCAGGATCATCTGGCACCGGGAGATTTAATCAGTATTGATTTTGACACGCTGCTTCTACAGGTTTACGAGCGGCAAGGCGACAAATTAATCGCCAAGGTTGTGTGCGGCGGGTTGGTCGGAAGCAATAAGGCGGTGACGGTAGATAAAGATATTGCGTTACCTTCGTGTTCTGAGAAGGACATCAAGGCGATTAAGATCGGCCTGAAATCATCAGAATACAGCAATTTTTGATTCAAATCGATTACACCTAATTTTTGCTCTAACTTATTCATATTGTGTAAATTAAGAAAATTTATTAATCAAACAATGATCTTCCCCCGAAAAAGTGGACACTTTGAAGAGTTGGTATTAGCATAATACCGGCTCAGAAGGAGGTGTCCGATGGTGGGAGAAAATGGCAAGAA
>JAGVNC010000002.1 GCA_020053475.1 Candidatus Omnitrophota bacterium
CCAATTCTCTTAATATCTACGACGGAGCGATCGGGCAAATTGCGGAATCTATTTTAGGACATACCGAGCTGGCCGATCAACATACCGCGCGGTTATTAAGCGGCAGCTCCGGTGATTTAGCGGATATTAGAGGCGTTAATGGATTTACATTTAATGGTAAGAAAGTTGGTTCGGCGCCAGGAGAAATTGCTCCGGAAAACGCTTGGTTTTTCAGGATGATTTCCGATCGATATCTTCAGAAAGATCCTCTCGACGGCAAAAGAAAATTCGACGGATTCCCCACCTGGCCGGATCTGCATCATGAAGACTGGAAACCGATTGCCGGCGAGCAGGCCTGGGCCACGATGATTGGGCCGGTGCAATTGGCCTACGCGAAATATTTTGACCAGATTCCTCTTGATGCTAAAGAAATCATGCTCGCAGTAAGTATTCTCCCGGCCGTGGAAGCCATGCAAAGCCCGATCGGCGCCATTTATCACGCGCCGGAAGGGACATTCGGCAAAGATCCAGCTGATATATCTAATGAAAACAACATTTCCATGTTTGCGGCCTTACGCATGCTTAAAGAAGTTTCAGAGTTCTATAAGGATAATGACCAAGCCAAACAGGAAGTTCGGCGAATTAATGACATGATGTTCGGGAAGGAAACGAATCGCGGCGGCATTGTGGGTTATATGAAAAATTATGCTTATGATGCCGAAGAAGGTGTATTTAATCAGGGCGGGTTTTATCGAGATGGGCGTTTCATTCCTACTAAAATTTTTGCCGTCGATGTGCAGACATGGGGCATTATCGTTTTAGGGCCTGGACAAATTGACGAATGGTATGGCGAGGGAACTGCTTATAAGATTTGGAAAAACACAAAGAAACGGGCGGGTTATTACGATGACAAGAATATTTTGCGCGGGGTCGGGTTTAGCGACACGCACGACATCTTCTCCGGCGAATGGACATTTGGCGCGGTGATGGCCACGCGTTCTTTAGCTAGATATTATGAAACGACCCATCCGGATTGGGCCAATGAAGCACTTACGGATTCTGTTACGATGCGTAATGGCATAGAGCGCGAGCTTAAAGTGACCCTCGCTGATGGTTCTATTGCTTATCTATACGCGAATAAACGATATGAAATCCCATTCGGCTGGTGGGCTAATCCGTTGCCGAGTTTAGCTTCAACCGCTTGGGCGGTCATGGTCGACACAAACTTTAATCCGTTTGAATTAGGCGGCGGGAAATATTACCAAAAAACAACTAAGGTTCAAGCATCAGAAAAGTTAACTGCTCCGACTGAGCCGGAATTAACGATCGCTGTCAAAAATATGTACGGGAAGGGTGGCGATGGCTATTTAACCTGGTATTCGATCGACCCTGTTGAAAATGTTGATCAATATGAGGCGATCGCCGTTGATATTTATCCGGATTCCAATTATGGAAAAGAATTTAAAGTTGGTATCAAAGTCAAAGGCGAAACGTTCACCCATTATGATTCCGAATTCTTTACTGTGCCGGTGGAAAAGGTAAAGGCTGGAGAAATTTATACGATTACTATTCCGATGAAAGATATTCTTCCAACTCTTCTGGAGAGGGGCGAAGAACCAGTTATTAAAGAAATCCATGTCGGCGAAGGCAGGATTATCTTTAACAAAAGTGGCAATATTAATAATGATCCCAAGACCGTGGCGCCTCACGCCATGATCCGGTTTATTCCTAAAAAATCGACGTCTCAGAACGAAACAACACCGCAAGAGAAACCCGGTCAATCACAACCGAAGGAAGACAAACCTCAAGATCAACAAATGAAAATATCGGGGCCGCATGGATCAACAAAAGCACTGTTTTATGGTGCTGAGGCTCCCTTACACGTTAAAGCTGGCCAGGTTATTAAAGTAAAATATACGATCACCGGCCAAGGGGATATTAATAGCTCAAATATCAAAGTTGAGATACACGTTGGACGATCTCGAAAAACTGAGTTTGTTAAACCAGTCAAGGGTTCTGGTTATTACGAAATTAAATTCTCAGAGGATGCAGAAATCACATCTATTTCAAACACTTTCCCTATATATGACTTAGGAGAAGAAAAACGTGACTTAGATATCAACATCGATGCGATTGAAGTTGTTAACGCCAAAGAACAGCCAAAAGGCACGGCTTACAATAACCATCCATCAGGAATTTTAACAACCGTATTGGCAGCAGTTTTGGCAGAACCTAATCTTGTGCAAGAACGTTCGCCAGAAGAGTTAGAAAAGTGGAAAGAAGAAATGCAACAATGGCCTTCTCAAATATGGTTTGAGAAGACCAAGAAAATTAACAATGGTATGGAGGAATTACGTCTTGATATGGAGAAATTGGTAGCCAGGGCCAAACAATTAAACAATCAAGATTTAAATTTTGGTCCTTCTGTAAATGAAATCATTAAGAGTTTAGACCAAGCGCAAGCGGATTTAAATCGTCAAAGGAAAATACAAGATAAGCTATGGGACGAGGTGGTTATATCAGCGTATATCTCTGATATTCAAAACGCGACGTCACTAGAAGAATTAAATATAAATAAAGCCAGTAAAGCTGAAATGGACGGA
>JAGVNC010000038.1 GCA_020053475.1 Candidatus Omnitrophota bacterium
GCTTGGAGACGGCCGGGAATGATATATCAAACCGTTGGCGGGCTGTGTTGCTTTGCGCGGCTGCCTGGCGACCATCTCCAGGATCTGCCGGCGGTTGGCAGCGGCGAGCGCGTAAAACACGTGGCTGAGTCCATCTTTATAATATTTGAATCCCAGAGACTTTACTCCGCAGGAGAACCGGGGGTTTGTTGAGCACCCGTTTGCAGGGAAGATTGATTCACGGAAACGCTGGACATATCAATATCTAGCATGCAGACGGTTGATCCCGGGGACGGACACTGGCACGCCGCATCGCATTGCACGATATAACCCGCGCATGAGCCATCCGGCCCAGGGACAAAAGCAATATTACAGGTCTGGCCGGGCGGATCACAGGCCTCCCCTTCGTCCTTCTTCCCGTTACCGCAATCGCCGTTAGGGACCACACACGTACAATTCACGCATTTTTCGTCAGGATTGGGACAATCACCGTCGGACTCGCATTGTTCGCCGTATTGCGGCTCCAATGTTCCGTTTCCGCACGTTTTCATACAACCGCACCCAACGCATTTTTCTTGCTCTCCACAATCCCCGTCGTCTTCACAATCCTCGCCATACTCGTATTCCAATTCTCCATTTCCGCACGTAGCGACCATTGAACATTGACAATAAGAACACGTTTTTTTCCACCCTTGCGCTCCTCCAGTCCCAGTCCCACCACAACTCCAGAGGTCCTCTGAAACCCCTCCTTCGCATTGTTCGCCGGCTTCCAATTGACCGTTGCCGCATGTATCAGGATAAGTAATATCTCCTACAGAATTAATTAATTTGGTCGGGGAAGATAAAGACGAGGTGACCACAACACCGTTGACTTCGCACTGGCAAGGGTTGGGTTCCTCTTTCTTTTTACATTTCCCCTGAATAGCGATGTTCCCGGGCTTTGGGATCAGCGCTGTACAATCCGGGCAGGCAACACTGAACGCCTGAAAATTCCCTTCGCACGATTCCGCCGGTTTCCCTGGGGCCTGACCTAACATCATATTACTGCAATAATCGTCTTCACCTGAACCCTTCCCAGGCACAACTCCTACCGCGGGAAGTTTCATTTCTGGGGTACAGCGATGGGATGTAAATGCACAATTTTGAATTTTAGTGAGAGAAACTCCTCCATCCTCTGAACTTTTTTGCATTAAATTTCCCGATGAATCATAATGGCCCAAGGCCATTGTATGTCCAATTTCGTGAGCAAAGCCCATGGCCCGCATGGATGATGTCCAATCACTATCAGCCGTTTCCATAGAATAAATCATGCCTGGGAAATAAGGTTTGTCCTTATTCCAAACAAAAGTAATAGCTAAGACTCCCGAGCCCGCAATATCATCAACGACAAGCACAGGAAATTCATTATTTGAAACAAAATGATAATGTTTATACTCGAGAAAGGCTAAAAGAAGACCATCGTCCTTAGCGTTGATAAGATACTTCCCCTGATTATTAGGATCCGGAACAATATCAAATACTTTTTTATCATATTCGTCATCCATACTTACTTCATACAATGTCACATAAGTCACAAAACTCACCTCTGGATATTGATTGGCTATTAAACTATCGTTGATGATTTTAAATCCGGGATTGAGCGCCTGGGCATCAAACTGTTCGAGTTTCTGTTGGGCTTCAAACGTCGTAATTTTATCTTTCACATAAGGGATGTAAAGCCTTATAACGTAGTTCAGGCAGTTTGCCGAGGCTTTCTCGATTCCCGGCGGAGGCGTTTGAGCCAAGGCCCTTCTTTCCAGCGCTCTTAAGTTGATCCTAATCGCGGCATCTGTCAATTGGCTGGTCCGCCTCTCATTTCCAATTGAGAAAGATACGCCATTGCCAAATTCATCTCCCACCATAAAAAGGATTTGATCTCTATTAAATTCTGCCGGAATGTCTACATCAAAGACGGTTTCCTGCCCGGAAACGGTTTGACGAATATTGAGCAGCTCCGTGATGTCTCTCACTTCTTCCTTTGCGGGATCGACGTACTGGGCTGTCAATCGGCGGATGTCAGAAACATCCTGAACAGCGACTGTGAATGTCGGACCGGAAATGGCTTTGGAAATAATCTGCGGCGGGGTAGAATCTGTCGTAAAGGTTACTTGAGCCCCGAGGATTTCATTTGTTTCCAAAAGGACCCGGGCTTGGACGTCATGCGAACCGTTTGCAGGCGGCCCAATTTGTAACGTGATCACTTGATCGGCACTATCGTAGCTGTTAACACGAAAAGAAGTCTCCACCCTTTTCCCATCAACGATTAATTCAACGTCTTTGACCATTAAGGAACTTTGCAGGTGCAATTGATAAGGCGTGAAAATATCGGTAACGGCAAACGTACTTCCCTCTTGAGGGTGAACAAACTCCAGCGATGATCTATCGGCGGATTCGGATTCAGGGGAGAAAAACAGGCAGGCAATCAAAATAAAGCTGATTGATAGAAATCGTAAAAGAAAAGATGGATCGGTTTTGGCTCTCAATGGACCCCTCCGTTGAGCGTTCTTCTCCCTCTCCAACTCTCCAATCTTCAACGCATTCTGCTAAGGACGGTTGATATAAATATAACACATCGATGAGAGCAAAAACAAGGGGACAAACCAACATTGATCGAGAATTCGGAAAGGTTAATAGAAACGCGGGAGCAATCCCGGGAACTCGGGAACTCCTCCCAGGATCACTTCTTAAAATCTTTGTCTTCCATGTGAAACGAATGAAGGACTCTATGCATAATCGGGGTAAAAAGGATCCCCATGCTGGCAATAAAAACAAGCCCGCTAAAAAGAGCGTAGATTGATGCAAAAATTTTTGCGTTTGTACTGATCAATGGGCTGATCTCCCCCATCCCGCCTAAAATCATCGACGCGTTCAGAAGCGAATCAACCCAACTAAGGCCCGCGATCCAATGATACCCGGCCATCCCAATGAACAAAACACTTAAAAACAACAAAATAACGAATAAAACATACCCGGCCATTCGTCTGACGAAAACTTTAACCGGGACTAATTCTTGATGTTTTTGTTCAAGCATGGCTTTAATTCCTCCTATTAATATTGAACGTTGGGCGCACCAACGAGTTTCCAGTCACTTTTTTGATGGAAACGTAGGTGGCGTCGAGGAGCTTGTCCAGCTCTTCGATCGACATCGACAGCGGGGGCATGAGGACGATCACATTGCCCAACGGCCGCAAGATGACGCCGTGATTGCGGGCTTCCTGACAGACCTTGATGCCGACGCGCTCTTCCCACGCAAATGGCTTTTTTGTTTTACGGTTTTTGACAAGCTCAATGCCGACCATAAATCCGAGTTGTCGAATCTCGCCGACGTGAGGGTAATCATCAAACGTTTGGAGACGTTTAGATAAATGCTTGATTTTGGGGGCTAATCGCTTGAGGGTCTGTTCGTTGTCAAAGACCTCCAGATTGGCCAGGGCCGCGGCGCAAGAAAGCGGATTGCCCGTGTAGGTGTGGCCGTGAAAAAATGTCTTCTGGTCTTTATAATCAAAAATGAATCCGTCAAAAATTTTTGTCGTGGTGAGTGTTGCGGCCAACGGCAGATACCCGCCGGTCAATCCCTTCGCCAGGCACAAAATATCCGGCGCCACCCCTTCATGGTCGCAGGCAAACATCTTGCCCGTGCGTCCGAACCCTGTTGCCACTTCATCAGCAATCAAAATCACGCCGTATTTTTTGCAAACTTCGCTCATGCGTTTCAACACGCCTTTCGGCCACAGGATCATCCCGGCAGCCCCCTGGACCAATGGCTCGATAACCAAAGCGGCGATCATGGCGTGACGTTGTTTTAAGACCCGCTCAAAATTTGCGAAGTCCACCTGGATCGTCGGGAATGTTAATTTGCGGTACACGTTGTGAAACAAGCCCATCCCCCCCACGCTCACACTGCCCAATGTGTCGCCGTGGTACGAATTGGCCAGATGCGCAATCTTCGTCTTTTTTGCTTGGCCGATATTCTGCCAATACTGGTACGCGATTTTGATCGCGATCTCGACGGCGGTTGAGCCGCTGTCGGAATAAAAAACTTTCGCTAACCCCCGGGGTGCGATGTCGACCAATTTTTTGGCGAGCTCGATGGACGGTGTATTGCTCAATCCTAACAACGTCGAATGTTCCAGTTTGTTGAGTTGATTGTTGATGGCCTGATTGATCCGCGGGTGGCCGTGGCCGTGAATGTTCACCCATAAGCTCGACACGCCGTCTAAATACCGCCGGCCCTGGGTGTCAATCAGGTAAGACCCCGACGCGCGGTCGATCACCAATGGCTCATCTTCAAGCCAATCCTTCATTTGCGTAAAGGGATGCCAAATAAATTTTTTGTCCCATTCTTTCAAGCGCTGGGACGAAACACGCTGGCTCGGGGCCAAAATTTTTGTTAGATTAACATTGCCGCGGCATTCCTTCAAAATGGCAGTAGGATTCAGCTTGTCGATATAAGGAAGAGCCCCCAAAATAGGCACTTGCCCAAATTGTTCGATCGCCTGCGGATTGGTTGTTTCCGGAATGCCGCTGTTCTTTTCGCTGGCCCCGCCATCGGCGGGGCTGGCCGACGTCAACAGGATTCCCTTCACGCGCAGTCCCTGGCCGCGCGCCTGCTGAATAGTCAATAGCGAATGATTGATCGTGCCCAACCCTAAGCGCGAGACGATCACGACATCTAAATCCAGATCCCGAATCAAATCCGCAACAAAATAATTTTCCTTTAACGGAACAAGAAGCCCGCCGGCCCCCTCGACAATCACGACGTCGTATTGGTTTCTCAGCTCTTCATATTTTTGTTTAATAAACGGGATATTCACTTCAGCGTTGCGGCGGGCAAAGGCCAAATGCGGAGACAATGGTTCGGGAGCAAAACAGGGATTGATCGTCGCTACTGAATCAGAAAGATCAAGGACTTTCTTCAACAGCTCGGCGTCATTGCCGCCGCACTGCACGGGCTTCATGTACCCGACGCGTAAGCCTTGGTCTTTGAGAAGAACGCCCAACACGCACGCGGCAACAGTCTTGCCAACGCCCGTGTCGGTGGCAGTGATAAAAATTCCTTTAGTTTTCATTTTAAACCTCTACCGGGATCGGGTCCTGTCCTGAGAAATGCTTCGCATTTCCAGGATTAAATCCTTGAAATCGTTTCACGATTTCAAGGGGACGCCTGCGGCACTCCGGCGTCACCCGAGCCCTAAATTATGTCATAAATAAAAAACACGCGGTGCGGGGAATCCATGAGCGGGAGGATCTACACCGGGCGGAGGGGCCCGCGAATGGGTTCCCCGCACCGCGTGTCATTTATTTTTGACCTTCCACCCATAACACCTCAAATGTGGCGTAAATCCCAAAACGGTCCTTATAATGCTGATTGTAATATTCTTCCGCGCGTTCCAGCCATTCTTTGCCGACAACCACGTCGTGCGCTAACGCGTTGGCTCCGATATTTTTGATCCAATACAATAAATCGCGCACTGTCGGGAAATGCACTTTGATCCGTTCTTCCTTGACCTCGACGCCTGAAAATCCGCCATCCTTTAACGCTCCCTCCCATTCAGCCCGCGTTAGCAAGCGGCGTAACGGTTTTTGTTCGGATAAAGCGGCCTCATTGAGCGATTCAAATAATTCCCGGAACGTCTCGTGGCCAAAGACAGAAAAAAAGATCCGGCCGGGAGATTTCAAACAACGCGCGCCTTCCTCCAACGCCGTCGGCAAAGGGGCCACCCACTGGTACGCCAAATTGGAAACGATCATGTCGAATGATTGATCGGCAAAAGGCAGATGGCCCGCGTCCGCCTGAATGATCCGCACCTCTGCAACGTTTTTCTTAGCGACGTCCACCATGCCGCTGGCAAAATCAAGGCCGATGACTTTCGACTCAGGGAAATAAAACGCAATTTTTTGGGTCAGCCACCCTGTCCCCATCCCCACGTCGAGGATATGCGGGCAGATGCCTTCCACCTTCAGCATCTTTTTGATCAAGTCACGGCCGATCTCTTTATGCAAATCGCTTAAGATATCGTATTGAATGGCCGCGTTGGAAAACGCCCGGCGAATTTTTTGATCAATGACATCCCAAAACATATGATCCTCACGTTAAAAATTCCTCGACAACCCGATTAAATTCGTACGGTTTACTTAAAAACGGGAAATGCCCGCAGTCGGCAAAAAAATCGAACCGCGCATCCGGCTGGATGGACTTTAAGTACATAATTGTTTTCTTATCGCAAATGTGGTCCTCGGTCCCGTTAATGAACTGAAGCGGTAAGCGTAAATTTGTCAAAACATGGCGCAGGTCTTCCTGCTCCAAGATATCCAGATAATCCACCAGGGCTTGCTTCATCGGAACGCCGTCGGCTTGTCTAAATTTTTGCAGCCATTTAAACCGCCGGCTGGCGCGCTCCTGCTTGGTAAACAATGACCGGAAGAAAATATTGACCATGGACGGGTAGGCCTGCTCTAATTGTTTCCCTAATTTGCGCATCTCAGCGACATTGAGGCCATAAGGATGGCCGGGCGATTGCGAAAATTTCGGCATGGACCCCACAAACACCATGCGCCTCACATTGCCCGGGCAAAGTTCGGTAAACTTCAGGGCCAACAAGCCGCCTAACGAACTGCCGACGACCGTGATTTCCTTAAGATCGAGTTGTTCAACGAGCGCCTTTAAATCCTGGGCCATCTGCAGTAAATTGATTTTGACCCAGCTGCTTTCCCCGTGGCCGGGAAGATCGACGGCCACGACGCGATAGCGACCTGAAAAATATTTCGTCTGCTGCCGCCAAATCCGCCGGTCAACACCCCAGCCGTGAATGAACAACAGGGCTTCGCCTTGTCCGTCGACGTCAAAATTCCATGTGATTCCGGTGCTGGCTTTAAATTTAGGCATAGATCGAATAAAACTCAAACCCTAAATCCTAAACCCAAAATAAACCCAAAATCCAAAACAAATATTTTGGATTTTATATTTTGAGTTTGTTTAGAATTTAGAGTTTTGGATTTAGAGTTTCCCTTATATTATTTTTAACTCTTTTCCTATTCTTTGAATCTGTCCCAATGTAAAATCAATCTCATCCTTCGTGTGCGCCGCCATGGCCGTTAACCGCAGGCGCGCCGTGTGCTCGGGAACCGTCGGTGGACGAATGGCGCTCACAAAAATCCCTTTGCGTAACAGCCGTTGCGAAAACTCCAACGCCCGATGGGATTCGCCGATCACCAACGGAATAATCGGCGATTCGGAAATGACGGTGTTAAATCCCATCAACTTCAGCTGGGCTCTTAAATACCGCGCGTTCTCGTGCAGGCGTTCGCGTGTGAGGTGATCATTCTCGATGATATCAATGGCCTTGGCCGCAGCCGCTGCGATTGAAGGCGGCATCGCCGTTGTATAAATAAAACTGCGGGCCTTATTGATCAAATAGGTGATTAAATCCCTCGACCCGCACACGTACGCCCCGAAACATCCGGCCGCTTTCGACAACGTCCCCATTTGGATTTCAATTTCTTTCTCAACGCCAAAATGTTCGGCCAAGCCTTTGCCGTGTTTCCCGAAAACCCCAAACGCGTGCGCTTCGTCAATCATGACAATCGCCTGATATTTCTTGGCCAATTCGACGATTTTGTCCAGCGGTGCCAAATCGCCGTCCATGCTAAACACGCTGTCGGTGATGATGCATTTTTTGCCCGTCTCGGGCGCCTCTTGCAGCAGGCGCTCCAAGGCATCCATGTCGACGTGGGGATAACGTTTGTATTGGGCCTGGCTTAATAAAATTCCGTCGATGATCGACGCGTGGTTCAATCGGTCGCAAAAAATCATGTCGTCGCGCCCGAACAGGCTGGAAATCACGCCGACATTGGCCATGTACCCGCTGGAAAACAGCAAACACCCTTGGCTGCCCTTAAAGCGCGCCAGTTTTTCCTCTAATTCCTGGTGCGCCGTCATATTCCCACAGACTAAACGGGAAGCTCCGGCGCCTAACCCCTCTTTTTTCAGGCACTCGAGCGCCGCCTGCGACAAACGGGAATCATTGGCCAAACCTAAATAATTATTCGAACAAAAATTCAGCGACTCAAATCCGTCCAGATTAATCCGCGGGCCTTGCGTGCCGGCCACGGTACGCAGCGAACGCTTGAGGCCTTTGTCTTGGGATTCTTTGATCGATTGTTTTAAGAAGTCGTCGAATGTCATCGCATTAAAGGAAACTGATGTCTCCCGTCATTTTCTTGACGAGATCGCCCTTGGCATTACGGATCAAAATGGCCCCCCGTTCATCTAAATCAACCGCCACGCCTTGTGTCGATCCGTTTTGGTCGGCGATCCGGATTCGCTGGCCGAGCGTGGAGGAATGTTTCTTCCACGCATCGAGGACAGGACGGAACCCTTTAGCCTTTAATCCATCGTTCCATCTTTCTAACGAACGTAAAATTTCCTGGACGATCTCCACGCGCTTGAGGGGGCGCTTCGCCGCCTTTTTCAGTGACGTGGCGCCCGAGGGCAACGCGCTCAAGGGCGTGTTCACGTTGATCCCTATCCCGACGACACAAAACCGCACCCGGTCCATTTCCGCGCTGAGCTCCGTTAGAATCCCGGCCACTTTTTTGCGCTGGACCAATAAATCGTTGGGCCATTTGATCGTGACATCCACCTGGGAAACTTTCTGAACAGCTTCTCTCACCACGACGGCACTCAATAACGTTATTTGAGCGACGTCGGCGGGGGATAACGCCGGCCGCAAGATGATCGACATATAGATGCCTTTAGATTTCGGTGAATTCCACGGCCGCCCCATCCGCCCGCGGCCTTTGGTTTGGGTTTCACAAAGGACAACCGTCCCTTCCGGCGATCCATCCACCCCCAATTGAAACGCCAAATCCATCGTGGAGGGGACCACGGGGGAATAAACGATTTTTTTCCCGAATGTTTTTGTATTAAGGCCGAATTGAATTTCGCGGGGAATGAGTTTATCGGGGCAGGCGGTCAATTTATAACCGCGATGCGAAACGGCGGTAATTTTATAACCTTCTTTGCGCAGCTCCTGGATGTTCTTCCAGATCGCCGCCCGGCTGATTTTCAGTTGGCGGCTGATTTCTTCGCCGGAAAGGTAATTGCCATTCTTTTTAAGGAAATGGATGATTTGATTTTGCATAAATAAAGTTCGGAGTTGGTGGTTCGTAGTTCGTAGAAAAATTTATGACTGCTTTTACTCCGAACCACGAACTCTGAACTACGAACTAAATCCGAATTCTCCTGACAATCTGCGGCAATTCCTTCAATAAACACTCAATATCTTCTTCCGTCGTCCAACGCCCCAGGCTAATCCGCAATGATCCGAAAGCCAATTCATCGCTTAAGCCAATCGCCCGTAAAACGTGCGACGGTTCCATGGCACCCGACGTGCACGCCGAACCCATCGACGCGCAGATCCCCGCCATATCAAGGCTCATTAAGAGGGCCTCACTTCCCAGGCCATCGAAGGAAAAGTGCGCGTTATTAGGCAGACGATTGGTCAGATGCCCATTGACTTTGACCCCGTCAATCAGCTTGGGCACTTCACGGAGCAATCGGTTCCGCCATTTTGTCTGCTCAGCGGCTTCTTGGCCCATTTGGCTGTGGCCAATCTCCAAGGCTTTGGCTAATCCGACAGCGCCGGCGACATTTTGCGTTGACGCCCGCCGGCCGCGTTCCTGGTCGCCGCCTCTAAAGTACGGGGCAATATTTACCCCCCGACGAACATACAGCGCCCCCACACCCTTGGGGCCATAAAATTTATGGGCCGAAAACGATAAAAAATCGCACGCAAAATCTTTCACATTAACAGGAATATGTCCTATCGTTTGACACGCATCGGCCAAAAAAAGTATTTTTCTCTCCCGGGCCAATTGACCGATCTCTCGAATCGGCTGTAATGCCCCGATTTCATTACTGGCATGCATCACGGCAATGAACCCTGTCTTTTCACTCATCGCCTTCCTTAGATGATCGACGTTCACCAATCCCTCGGGATCAACAGGACAAAATGTAATATTAAATCCTTTCGCGCGTAAAGATTCGATCGGCTCTAAAACGGAGTGATGTTCGATAGAAGACACAATAACATGATTGGCCTCCCTTTTTAGGCTGGGGATGATTTCCTCAAGGACATGATTGTTGCCTTCCGTCGCCCCGGAATTAAAGATAATTTCTTCCGGGACAGCGCCAATCAAGCGCGCCACCTTCTCGCGGGATTCTTCTAATGCCTTGTTCGCTTCCCGGCCTAGGGCATGCGGGCTGGAGGGATTGCCAAAGGCTTGGGAGAAGTATGGCTCCATGGCCTTGATGACAAGAGGGTCGACGGGGGACGTGGAGGCATAATCAAAATAAATCTTTTTCATAAGCCCTTATTTTACTTGGTTTGTATCTGATTGTCAACTTGTAGGGATAGGTAGGTTTACGATTAACAGGGGTTGGGTGGATTAAAAAACAAACATGTCCCATCATCGCAGCAAGGATTGGAAACTCCCACGGTTCCGCTTTTGATCTTGATTCTAAAAATAACCGTTCCACCGTCACTATAAGCAGCGGTAGAATCGTAACTCTGCCCTCCGGCAGGAGATAAATAATCAAAATCCAGATCCGTCGAACTAAGATCAATGGACAGATTGGAATTAATGAAATTTAAATCTTGGACAACAGAGCCGCCGCTGTCAACATACGCTCCGTATTTGGCTTTGTAGATTTGATTAGCCCCGTGAATGGTCAACAATTTCAAATAAGCCTCGCGCTCTCTGCCTTTTTGAGTGGATTTCTGGTAGCTGGGAATGGCAAAGCCGGCAATAATCGTAATAATGATTAAAACGACGATTAATTCCAGTAATGTGAAACCTTTTCGCATCGGGTGATCTCCTTATTTTCTTTTCTGCCAACGCTTAGGATGCCGACTGACATGAAAAACAGCAATCACGATGATCTTCTTCTCTGCCAAAAAATAAAATATTCCATAGGGAAATCGGCGGATTAAGGCTCTTCGAATCTCTTGATGGATTGATGGGAACATGATCGGAGAACGATTAATTAACGATAAAGAAACACCCACCGATTGCAGAAACCTAACTCCAAACCCTGTTTTTTGCTGTTGATACCACTGAAAAGCATCTTGAAGATCAGCTTCTGCCTCAGGACGGATAATAAGGGAATACTTCATTCTCGGGAAAGGATGCGTTTCTTAACTTCTGTCCAGGGAGAACCTGTTGTAGGGTCTTTGTGATAGATTTCCAAGCGATGATCAAGCTCTTCTGTTTGTTCCTCTGTCAATGGAACAGCTTCCGGGATGGCTGCAATGCTGTCCCAAATATCTTCGACCCATTTAATTCGGTCAGGAATATTTAACTTTAAAACCTCAGCGATTGAAATCTTTTTGATCATATCCCGCCTCCATTTATTTAAAATATAGCACAAGTCTTAATTTATTCAAAAGACTATCTTGATCTTTGTTGAGATCAGCTATTCAATCGCTTAAATGGAATCTTTTAGTATAGACGCTGCACCCAATATTGACAAGCGTGAAGCTCAATGCTATATTGAGGGGCATTTTCCGCCGGATGTTTGGCGGGGGCTGTCCTTCGCCAAGGCTCAGGACAAGCGCCCAATCTTTCTAAATAAAATTAAGGTAATTGGGGCTGTAGCTCAGCTGGTAGAGCGTCCCTGCCTGCCGGCAGGCAGGCGCCTGAGGCGGAAGGTCACGGGTTTCTCCCTCAAAACACGTTTCAATGTTATACACTGTATATATTTTAAAAGACCGCTTTAATCGAATTTATATTGGTCAAACTCAACATATCGACAAACGCGTTAAAGAACACACATTAGGAAAGACAAAATCATTGCACGGCCGTGGTCCATTTAGTCTTATTTATACAGAAAACTTCTCGTCGCATGTTGAAGCTGTCAATAGAGAACGAGATTTGAAATCAGGCCAGGGCCGCGCCTGGTTGAAATCAACAATATTAAAGAGGATGGATTCAGCAACTTTAAAACATTAGTCAACTATAATTTGGGGCTGTAGCTCAGCTGGTAGAGCGCTTGCATGGCATGCAAGAGGTCACGAGTTCGATCCTCGTCAGCTCCACCAAATATGACTGAAACTGAGAGAGCGTCCGCCTCAGGCGGAAGGTCACCCCGCCAACGGCGGGGTCAGCTCCACCAAATATATTCCCATGAATCCCACAACCGTCATTATTATTGTTGCCAACATTGAGATTCTCATCGGGAGCATCACGTTCCTAGCAAATATTGTATTTCTGATTTTAGGGATCAATGCGAAACCCCCAAATGTGTTTATTTTTGTTATGGTGGCAGCAATGGCCTCATTTGCCTTGGGCGTCGGATTACGCCAGTTCAAAAGGCCGGCGTATCAATTATTGCGGTATTTTGCCTTTGCCATTTTCTTTAGCAAATGCCTGATTCTTTTAGGGGTCTTGCAGCTCAATGGATCTTTGGAAACAACAATCCCTTCATCCATCAAAACCATGGGTTCGTTGATTTATCACGGGACGCTTCTTTACCTTTTCAGCAGGCCGGATTTTAAGAAAATTGTTGCTTAGGGACAAATTTAGCTGGAATGGCGGAATGGCCTGCGAGCAGGCAGGCGCGCTGGCATCCCTGGATTTAATTAAATTTTATTGCCGTGGTGGCGGAATTGGTAGACGCGTCGGTCTCAAAAACCGATGATGACAACATCATGAGAGTTCGATTCTCTCCCGCGGCATTAATTTTTTTAGTCACTAACCAGCACCCATTTCCTTTCTTCTGTATTTCTCATGAAACACCCCAAGCCTTACATTTATCCATTCGTCCTGTTTGTTTTGAGTCTTATCCTCCGTCTTTCCTTAATTAGTAAAGGCCCCTACCATATCGACACGTTATCGTTGATGCTGGGGGCAGAAAGGCTGTTAGAAACGGGGCATCTCCAATACGAATTCGGCCCCGGCTATCCTCTCACGACCCTTCTATCCGCCGCCTTTATCCTGATCACCCGACTTTTGGGAATTAATGATGCTGTGTTCGCCATCAACTTAACAAGCGTTGTCTTTGGCTCGCTATGTGTCCCTTTAGTTTATTTGATTGGAAAAAGATTATTTAACAGTCTTGCCGGAGCATTGGCGGCCACACTTTTTTCTCTCTCTCCCATTTTCTTGGGAATTTCGGTTTACGGTAAAAGCCATGCCCCGAGCTTATTCTTTCTTTTAGCCGCCGTTCTCTTTTTATTAAAATATCAAGAATCGTATCGTCTGATGTACCTTTACATGGCCGGGATCGCAGCCGGCCTTCTGGGAGCTGCCCGGCTGCAAGAACTTGCGTTGATGATCATCCCGTTGGCTTATCTTTATTTTGTTGGAGCCAAACAAGAAGCCACTTCCGTCCCCCCGTTGCCTTTGACCAAACGGATGACTCATTTTATCCATGCCGGATTACTCGCTCTGGGGACCGCCCTTCTGTTCCATTTACCTTTTTTCTTTCAAGGAGAGTTCAGCGGGTTCCAACATCAGCTCTCAACGTTTTGGCATCAAGGCCTAACAAGCAATTTTAGAGGATTTTTTTCTAATTCATTGGTGAGGAGTTCGAATTTTTTGGTGCGGAATTTTACACAAATCGGGTATATCGCGATTATAATCGGGTTTTGCTGGCTAATAAAAGTTTCCTGGCGGCTGTCAGGATTTTTATTATTATGGGTTGTTGTTCCCTTGGCGTTCTATGGGAATTTGTATTCAACGGTCCCGCGCTTTTTTACTCCTTTTTTACCGGCCCTGTATTTGGTCTTAGGGTTCACATTGGCCCAACTGTACCGGTTTAATCGATTGTTTAAAGGATCGGTCCTATTCATTTTCGTGTGTATTTTGGAACTTTCCGCGTTAACGACGTTGCCTTCATTATCCCTTCGTCACAAATACGCTCTGCTGCCGGATTACGCGCGATGGGTCGGACAAGTGACAGAAGACAATGCCCGGATTATCGTCACGGATGAAGGAAAATTTATCTCCTATTACGGGAAACGAACTCCTTTCGGAAGGCCCGCCAGTGCCATCGGCCTAAAAGAAGAGGACATGATTGAATTCCGCGAAAAACTCGACAGCCTCTTGGCCCAACATATTCCTGTTTACATTACCGATTTGGCTATTTTTTCTTATAATCCCCATGAGGAATTTTCTCAATTGATTGTTGAGAACTATAATACAGAATTGATCGGCCAAAAAGCCTATGAAAGCTGGCATACTGATGTCCTGGAGCCACTCCTCTTTCCTAATGCCCTCTACAAATTATCTCCTCTTAACTCTTCAACGAATGTCGAAAGCGATAATTAAGCGTCTGCCATAAAATCCTTGGCCCGTGCTTGAACGGACGAAAGCTTCCATGGCCTGTTTCTTCGAAAGGGGCGGGGATTTCTTGGATCGACAAGGATTTTTTCTTGGCTTGGACATACATTTCCATATGAATATCAAACCCTTGGGCTTGGCAGCCTAAGGCCTTAAAACTTTTTTTCCTCATCGCCACAGTGCCGGAACCGATATCACGGACAGGAATATCAAACAATCCCTTGCACAAGCCATAATACAAGCGGCTTAACAGCCACCGCGTGGGGCGAAGACGATTTTTTTGTCCGTTATAGCGAGAAGCCACCACGATGTCATGGGTTTGCAACCCCTCAAGCAAAGGGAAAAAAATATCCACTCCAAACGGCAGGTCGATATCGCAATAAATGACATTCTCACTTTGGGCCGTTGAGATCAATTGACGCAACGTATCCCCTAAGCCGATGTTGCGTTCGTTGACATACACACGGACACAAGAAAACTCGGCGGGCGGAAGGCAGCGAAGAATCTGAATCGAACGGTCCCGGCTGCCGTCATCGCGCAAAATAATCTCATATAATATTTTCTGATGGTCAAATGCCGCGACAATCTTTTTTAAAGAAGGGATAATCAGTTTTTCGGCATTATAAACAGGAATGACAATCGATACGTGAGGAGACTTAAGGCTCATGGAGAATCCGGGATTTCAAAATAGGAATAAAAGGCCTGTTCTAACGCGTTGGCTTCTTGGTCCCTGCCTTGCTGACGGTAATACAACAAAGATTTGTCCAATGCCCCTTTCGCTTTCGCATATTCACCGGAAAAAACGTAGAGCCCGGCCAAATTAAAATAAGCCTCGGCATATTCCGGCTTCAGTTCAACCGCTTTCTCCAGGGCCCCGACTGCATTGTCCAAATCGCGCAACTCGGAGTACGCATCCGCCATGGCAAAATACGTTTCCGGATCATCCTCCCGTCGAGTCAAAGCCTCTTGAAAACTCTCTAAGGCCTTTTGAAATTGTTCATTCTTGATATACACAACCCCTAGATCCGTGCGCATCAGAGCACTGCTCGGGTTGGCGTTGACCGCTGATTCATAAAGGGCAATTTCATCACGCCATTCGCGGTTGCGGACCCAGGTGCGCCACGAATATCCCAACACGAGCAAACAAAGAATCGCGATACTTAATGTTTTTGCTTTTCCTCTCAAGCCCCAAAGCCCTAACGCCAAAAGCGTGCAAAAGGCCCACGACCCCGGATAAAGATAGCGTTCGCCGAAATAGACGCCGCTGGGCAAAAAATTTGATACCGGCAACAAGCAGATGAAAAACCATCCGATGCTAAATGATACGACCGGTTGTCGACGATAAACCGCGATCGCGGCCCATCCCAGAAGGCCAATCAAACACAATGCAAACAATGTCCGCGGCTCATCCAACGATTGGGACAATACGGCGAACTTGTCGAAATCATCCTGGGCAAATGAGTAAATTCCCGGGGAAATGACATGATTATGCGTCAACACATTGGGCCAAAGACAAATCAGCACATACTTGGCCCACGCCTTCACAATCACGAGCATTGTTAGATAAAAACTATTGTAGATATATTGGCCACGCGTCAACAAATCCAAATTGATATACTTTGCCAGCACATAAACGCCGACCAATAGAAAGAACGGCGCGCTTCGTTTCAACGCCAGAGCAAACGTTTCCTCTTTTTTCTTAAGACAAAAGTCAAACCACACGACCAACAGCGGCAGGGAAATGTTAAGCTCGTGCGTAAAGATCGCCAGGAACCCAAACACAATCGACCAGCAATAAAACCTCTGTTGCTCTCGGCCTTCCGTCTCGGAGCGCCGCACATAAAAATAAAAAGAAATCAATAAAAACAAGACCCCTAAGGAATCGATGCTGGCAGTCAAATACGTAATGGCCTCAACGTGAACAGGATGAACGGCGAACAAAAGGCCGGCCATCAACGCCACAGGGACGATTTTGGTTAAACGCAACGTAATGTGGATGACAAACCAAATGCTTGCCAGATGGATCCCCAGAGAGACGATGTGATACCCTAAAGGATTTAAGCCAAACAGATGGTAATTGATCGCATGAAAGACAGTTTTTAGGGGAGAATAAATCCCTTCCTGCCCCGGCGGGGGCGTGTAATTGATAAAAAACTGCGGAAAATTCTTCCAGTCCTGGATAAGAGGCCAATCCACAATAAAAGCAAAATCATCCATCACGAATTGATTGGCAAACACATTGCTGAAGGCTAGGAGAGCAATACAATCAATCGCCAGGATGGCCGGCCGGAAATGCTGCTCAAGAGAACCTGTCCACTGGATTATTCGTGCAGAAAAACTATTTTTCATGGCCCTTTAGGATTTGAACTCTTTTCTTAATGTCGCTTTATGAAAACGGCCCAACTCAACGGTCTTATTGAGCATGGCGGGGGGCATTCGTTGTTGATGTTGATCCGAAATAACAAAAAAATCTTCATCGCTATCTGACATTTCTCGCTCTAACGCTGCTTCATCTTCTAATTTGAATGCAATCACCCGGCCCTGGCCGTAAAATTCAGCGGAGTAAGGAAGTTCCCCCCAATAGACCAGTGACCCTCGGTCATCTTTGCTTAAGGCAAGAAATGTTTTCACCGTAGCGGCTTGTGAATGATTCCAGCCGATTCTAGGTAAAATGGTCATCGCAACGATCAAAAATCCCACGGGAACAACCAACGCCGTAGGAAGGATCACCTTCCTTAACGACACATTCTCGACGCCTTTGGTAGAATCTAAAAGGACCGCCGTGATCAACGCAAACGCGGGCAACGCAGGGCTGACATAGGTAATCAGGGTGTTGCTTGCAAACATAAAAATAATGAATGGAAAAATCGCCCAAATCAATAGATAGGATACCCCAATATTCCCTTCCAATTGCTCCCGGAGGCTCCCTCGCTTGAATAAGTGAACAATCCGTTGAATAAAAATAATACACCAAGGCATCGTGGCTGGGATCGCCCAGAGGAGAATCATCCCCCTGGGGCTTGCATGGGCATTGCCGTATAAGTCTCCTTTCCAGCCACTGACGGTAAAACGCAGCCAATGCTCTTCAATAAAAAAATAGCGAAGAAACCCCGGCGTTTTCATCTCAGCCAAGACATACCAGGGAAGGGCAATCATCAGCATCAGAAGAATCGACGTCACACGGAAAAAATTGTTGAACACATTCTTCCCTTGGTGATGAACAATGGCCCACACGATAATCGGGCCGGCGATCAACACCCACCCCAACGGCCCCTTGGCAATAAAACTGAGCCCCAGTCCGATAAAAAATAAAGCCCGCCAAATTTCCCGGAATTTTTTTTCTTCACTGCTAAAGACAAAATAAAATGAAACCATCGAAAGAGTCACGCTCGCCAGCAACGCGGGGTCCGTCATGACACTTCCTGAGCCGATGAAAAAAAGACCGATGGAAGCAAGGATCAATGCGGCGGTGAGTCCAAAGAGGCTTCCCCTTAATTGCAACCCCAAGAGGAATGTCAAGAAGACGGTGATCATCCCTAAAAGAAAAGATGGAAATCGGGCAGCGAATTCGTTGAATCCAAACACTTGATAACTAAGCGCGGTGAGCCATATGGACAAAGGCGGTTTTCCCCAAAA
>JAGVNC010000001.1 GCA_020053475.1 Candidatus Omnitrophota bacterium
ATTTTCATGTTGTTTCCTTAAACTTATTTTAGCCAAAAGATAATTAAATTTATTATATTATTACTTAGAACCTAAAAAGATAATAAGACCTGATTCAATAACAATGAACACTCTTTAATCGGGTAATTACCACCTCACCGCGAGGCGCTGGTCGAGCAGTTCCTGGTTTAAATAGATCCCTTCGGCGGCGACACGGGCAGGATCCCAGGCCGGCGCGCCCGAGGCGCCCGAGGGCCCCGAGGGGGCGTAGAAAACATCCACCAAATACCGGTCGTACTTGTCGCTTTTGTGGGTTTTGATGACGACGAAGTCGCTGGGCTTGATCCGCGATTCGATGAACCGTTTGGCCCTCTGGCCGTCGGCGGTCGATAATTCCGGAGTATCGATCCCGCGGAAACGCAAACGCTGGCGCGTCCAGGTGTCGAACCCCAAATCCACGTGCACCAGCATTGTGTCGGCGTCCACGATCCGTTCGACCGTGGCCTTGAACGTGTACAGGTCATCCGCCTTGCGATCGCTCGTGCGGATTTTGTAACGGCCGTCCTCTTTGACCGACTCGACGATCTGGCCGTTGTCAAATTTTCCTAATTGAGCGACGGGGACATTCCGCCAGACATTAAAGCCGACGTCCACGAATTTGTGGCCTTCGACGGGCTGAATCGATGCCGGTTCAATCACGGTGTAGGTGTACAATTTTCCGCGGACGACTTTCAGCTGAGGAATCGGATCATCCGGGCCGGGAAGTTTGATTTTGGCTTTGGCAATGCGCTCTTGGAGCTCGCGGGTGGTCATTTTTTTGTTGGCGGATTGCTGGATTAATTGACGCCGGATCGCCGGGTCAGGCAGGGTCAACAGGTCGCGGTAGTTCGTCCAGGTCAATTGCGAACGCGCGTTCGCAATTGAGAATTCCCGTGAAAAACGAACTGCTTGCTCAAGCGTGCGTTTGTTAATCTTCAAACTCTTCTCTAGATGTTCGTAAATCCGCGCGCCGTACTTTGCTCGGTCTTGGCCGTGAAGGACGTACTCGGAAATGTACTTGCCGACGTTCCTGTAAGTGCCGACTTTAGCGTTCTCGATAATTTTCTTGCCTGACGCGATTTCGCCTTTGATCGCCTTCACCAGGCGAGCGTAGGTTAAACCCGCTTGTTGGGGGACGTTGCTCATTGTTCAATTCCTCCTAATCGTCCAAAAACTTCGCTGATTTGAGTTCGCGCTCCAAGTGGTACACCAAAAAATTATTAAGCACAAACTTGAGTTCCCGGCGCACGGTTTTGGTCAACCCCAGCCGCAAACTCTGAAGCCAGGAACTGCGCTCGATGTGCAAGAGGGTCTCAATCGTCCCGCGCGACACGAGTGTGGAGCCCCACGGGTCAAACCCCGTGGCACCAAATCTTTTTCCGCTCGTAAAATTCATCTCCGACGCCAGGCAATCCGTGCACACCAGGCCCCCGGCCTTCATGCTAAAGCGCACCTTTCCCTTAACTTTCCGGCGGCATTTCACACACGTGTCCAGATGCGGGCGAAACCCCGACAGCCCCAACATCTTGATCTGAAAAATATGGACGAGTTTGTCCACGTCCTTCTGGGACTGCAACGTTTCCAAAAAATCCAAAATCAGTTTGTAAATGTCCCCATTGGGTTCTTCCGGCGGCATCACCACGTCGATGAGCTCAACGCTGTAACTGGCGGCCAGGCTTTTTTTGTAATCCTCGCGGATGGGGAAGAAAAAATCCTTTAAATCGCACTGGCTGATCAAATGGATGTCAGTCCGCCGGTAGTGGTAATAAATGATGTCGTTGACGGAAAACCGGTCGACACTGCTGCCGAATTTCTTGGGGTCTTTGCGGACCCCCTTCATGATCCCTTTGATTTTGCCGTAATCTTTGGTGAAAAATGTCACGATGCGGCTGGTCTCGCGGAAATCAAACGATTTTAAAACAATGGCTTCGGTGTGCGGGATCATAAATGACTGTTTAGATGCTCCATCAACTCTTGCTCTTTCTTACGCATGCGGGTGATGTCTTTGGCCGCGTGGTCGTCGTAACCCAACAAATGCAAAATGCCGTGCACAATGTAAAGGGCCAGTTCGTAACGGAGAGACGTTTTAAATTTCCGGGCGTTGGCAATAACCGCGTCAGTCGAAATAATAATGTCGCCCTGCAGGTGTTTTTTCGCCGGAAGAGCGCCGTCGCTTAAATCAAAGGCCAGGACGTCGGTCGCGTGGTTGCGTTTCAAATATTTTTTGTTGAGCGCCTTGATTTTTGGGTTGGAGACAAACACCAGCGCCAACGTCGCCCGCTTGACGTTCTCACGCCGCAGGATCGTCCGCGCCAGGCGAATGATGTGAGGGGAATTGATTCGGATTTTCTTCTGGATGTTCGTGACTGTCAGTTCCATTCTGCGGAGCACTCCTGTGTTTGCCGTTACGCGCCGTGCCGTTTTTCTTTTCCGGGTACTTGACCCGGCCGTGGTACATGGCCCCTAAAATGCGGACAAATGTGGAAGAAATTTTATCGATTTCCTTTAATGTCAAGGGGCACTCGTCCAGCTGCCCGTCGATGAATTTATTGTTGATCACTTTCTTGACAGTTTCCTCCATGCTCGACGGGTTGGGCTCGTCCAGCGCGCGCACCGCCCCTTCGACGGAATCCGCCATTAATGTGATCGCGGTCTCGCGGGTTTGCGGTTTAGGCCCCGGGTAGCGGTAATCGCCCTCGTTGACTTCGTGGCCCTCGGCAGCCCCCTCTTCCAGCGCCCGCTGATAAAAAAAATGGATCAACCCCGTGCCGTGGTGCTGCGGGATAAAATCGATGATCATCTGATTTAACTTGTGCTTTCTCGCCAATTCGATGCCTTCTTTAACGTGGTTGAGGATCACTAAACGGCTCATGGAGGGTTCGATCTCGTCGTGTTTATTGCCGCCCACCAGCTGGTTCTCCGTAAAATAATCGGCATTGACCAATTTGCCGATGTCGTGATAATACGCGCCCACGCGCGTCAATAACGCGTCGGCGCCGATGGCGTCAGCCGCGGCCTCGGCCAAGTTGCTCACCACAAGGCTGTGGTGGTACGTTCCGGGGGCTTCCAACACCATCCTCTTTAAGAGCGGTTGATTGAAATCCGAGAGTTCCAACAAACTAAAATTCGTCAGGACGCCGAAAAGGTATTCAAAAATCTTTAACACCGCCAGGACCGCGAACGCCGAAATAAACCCGTTGAACGCCAGAGGATAAAGATAATACGCTTGAAATTCTTTGGATATCAGAAGGCTGATGTAGGGTTGAAGAAGCAACAAGCAAACCAAATGAATGACGCCGACGAAAACCCCTCCGGCGAACAGTTGGCCGCGGTTACGGGCATCGCGGACAGCGTACGCGCCTGTTAATCCGCCGATAAAAAATGTCAACATCATGTCAAAATTGCCGCCGACAATCAGCGTCGCCAGGATACTGCTGGCAAACGTCATGCCGAACATCAAATGGATGTCTTTAAACAATAAGATCGTGAGCATGGAAATGCCGGCGACAGGAATATAAAAAGCGGGAATGGCCGTGTAACGGCTAATGAACTCGGCGGTAAACACAATCAACGTCAATAAAAACCCAAGACTGAGGCCTAGCCGCAGCGTCAGTTTGCCGATGAAAAATAAATGGATCCCCAGGAATGTCAGCAGCAACGGCACCAAGAGCGGGTAATCGGCCACGCGGCAAAAGACGGCGAGAAACCCAATAAAAAATATCGCCAACGCGATATTATAGGGGGAAAACGAAAAATTATTGTCCTTTTTGGTCAATGGCATAGGCATCAATAATCCGTTGGACAAGCTCGTGGCGGACCACGTCTTCCCGGGTGAGTTGGATGAATTTAATCCCCTCAATCCCGGCGAGGATGCGTTCGGCGTCCATCAATCCGTTGGGCGTGCCTTTGGGTAAATCGCTTTGGGTCACGTCTCCGGTAATGACGGTCTTGGAATCAAATCCCAGCCGCGTCAAAAACATTTTCATCTGAAAAGGCGTCGAGTTTTGGGCTTCATCGAGGATCACAAACGCGTCGTTCAATGTACGGCCGCGCATAAACGCCAACGGCGCGACTTCAATGATCCCCTGCTCGGTAAAATCTTCCACTTTCCCTGGCTCCATCATGTCGTAGAGAGCGTCGTACAAGGGGCGCAAATACGGCAACACTTTTTCCACCATGTCGCCGGGCAAAAACCCCAAATTCTCGCCGGCTTCGATCGCGGGCCGGGTCAGGATGATGCGCCGGACAAGGCCTTTTTTAAGCGCGTTGACCGCCATGGCCATGGCCAAAAACGTTTTTCCCGTCCCTGCCGGGCCGATCCCAAACACAATATCAAACTGCTTAATGGCCTCGACGTATTCGATCTGCCCGCGGGTCTTGGGGGTAATCAACCCCCCGCCCTTGACGGACACATCGATTTTCTCTTTGGCCAATTTTTTAAAATCCACTCCCTCTTCGGGTTTGGCCAACCGCAGCGCGTAAATGATGTCGCGTTCTTTAATATCCGCGCCGTTGCCAACAATGCCTTTCAAGTAATCGAATAAATCACAGGCTTTGTCGACCTGCGGACGGTCCCCGACGATCTTAAGCCCGTGGCTTTCCTGGTAAATTTTGAGGCCGAGCTCTTGCTCAATGATTTTCAAATTGCGGTCGTGCTTTCCAAAAATCATCTGGACCACTTTGTTGTCGCTGATATGAACAGTTCTTTCCATAATCTAGGGTACGCTCCCTGCCCCGCCTTGGCGGGGCTTTAATGACGATCCAACGGGTTGGGGAAAGCGGCGATCGCCACAGAAGCCTTATTGAGGGATTTTCAGGACAATGCCGGGCTTAATGTGGTCCGGGTTGCTGATGATGTCCTTGTTGGCCTCATAAATCCTCGGCCATTTGCCGCTGGAGTTATAAAATTTCTTGGCAATTTTTTGTAATGTATCGTCTTTCTCCACGGTGTATTCGAGGGGGGCGCCACCGGATCCCTGGACGCTGGACGCGGCCGCCGGTGTCCCGGGTTCATCAATGTTAAAAAGATTGAATTTGGACTTGCCTAATGTCTCTTGAGATGGCGTTGTAGATCCCGGGGCCAACATCGATGAAGAACCCGGCGAAGCGGCCGGCTCATCGAGCAAGGATTCAGGCTCTTTATAAACCTCGATCACAAAAATATCACGTGTTGTTTTGGCATTGGGATTGGCCGTCGCGGCTGGCGCGTTTTGCCAATTCCCGGCCGGGCCCTGCACTTCTTGGTCGATCCTTTCCTTTGCCTGGACAGAACCGACGACTTTAATTCTTTTCATGGAGCTGCAGCCCGCGAGCGGTGCGAGCAGAGCGAACACCGCGAGGGCCGCTACGGTCCCTTTCATTAATCGGTCAGACATCATTATCTCCTTTTTTTTAGTGAAGAGTATCTAGCAAACGATTCACCCTTCACTATTCACTCTTCACTAATTTTTTTTAATTTGACTCAATGTCGAAATACCAAGTTCTGTTAATTGTTTACGGTCCACCGATGACGGCGCGTCAGTCAATAAACAATTTCCCTTTTGTGTTTTTGGAAAAGCAATGGTGTCACGGATGGAGTCAAGCCCTCCTAAAATCGCGACCAATCGGTCGATGCCGTACGCGACTCCCGCGTGCGGCGGAGCTCCGTATTCAAAGGCCTGGAGTAAAAACCCAAACCGCTGCTTGGCCTGCTCTGCATCGAGCCCTATTATATCAAATATTTTGTTTTGCATCTCCTTTTTGTGGATACGCACCGAACCGCTGCCCAACTCATTGCCGTTCAACACTAAATCGTACGAACGGGCCCGCACCGTCGCGAATTCATTGCGGCCAAAGGCCTCCATGTCGTCGGGCTTGACGGACGTAAAGGGATGATGCTCACTCTCCCAGCGTTTCTCATCGTTATTATAGTGAAACATCGGAAAATCGATGATCCACGTCAACGAGAATTCCTCGCTTCGCTCGCCGCCCTTACGCAAATCAGGCTTGTCGCTCTTGTAATCGCTCATCGCCCGGGCATGCGTCATGCGCGGGAACGGGATCGCAATGTCGATGCCCTTAATTTCTTTAAATATCTTTTGGAATAACCGTTCGGAAATTGAAAAAATGTCTTCTTCCGTCACAAACGACATTTCCATGTCGAGTTGAGTAAATTCCGGCTGGCGGTCGGCCCGCAGGTCCTCATCGCGGAAACATTTAACGATCTGGAAATAGCGGTCCATCCCCGACACCATCAATAATTGTTTAAACAGTTGCGGCGATTGCGGCAACGCGTAAAATTTCCCCGGATTAAGGCGGGCCGGCACTAAAAAGTCACGCGCGCCTTCGGGAGTGGATTTCGTTAAGACAGGTGTTTCGATTTCCAAAAACTGTTCTTCCGACAGGAACCGACGGATCACCGAACACAATTGATGCCGCAATTCCAAATTGGCGGCCACTTTGCGGCGCCGCAGGTCCAGGTAACGGTACGTCAAGCGCAGGTCCTCGGCCACGTCTTCACTTTCAATCTCAAACACAGGGACTTTGCTGGGGTTCAAAATTTCGATTCTCTCCGCGCACAATTCGATTTCGCCGGTGGCCAAATCCTTGTTCATCATTTTGCCGGGGCGGACATTGACTTTGCCGGTGATTTGAACGACAAATTCCGGCCCTAATTTTTGCGCGGTTTCATGCGCCTGTTTGTTGACCGACGGAATAAACACAACCTGGGTCAGGCCGTAACGGTCGCGGATGTCGATAAATGTTAATTTGCCGTGGTCCCGCCGGGCGGCGACCCATCCGCACAGCGTGACGCTTTGCCCGCCGTGTTCTTTTCTTAATTCCCCGCACGTGTGTGTCCTAAGCATATTGTCTTAAACCTTTCCCATCAACAGGACGTTCGCCAGTTCATTGATATTTTTTTCTGTCGCTTCGATTTCTTGTTGTTCGCCGGTTTTCATGTTTTTGACCGCGACGATTCCTTTCTGGTATTCTGTTTCGCCTAAAATCAGGACGTATTCCGCCTGCAATTTATCCGCCAGGCGCATTTGGCTTTTCATGGAGGCGAGCTTGTAATTCATGTCGCACACCACCCCTTCGCCGCGCAACGCGTGCAGGATTTGGAACGCGCGATTGAGCGCTAGCTGGTCAAGTGCCACGATAAACGCTTTGGGCCCCAGAGGATTTTCTTCTTCACTGCCACCTAATGCGAGCAAAGCGAGCAACACGCGTTCGATGCCTAAGGCAAATCCAACAGCATCCGCCGCCGGGCCGCCCAATTGCTCCACTAAGTTATTATATCTGCCGCCGGCGCTTAACGCGTCCTGGCTACCTAAAGCTGTGCTCGTAATTTCATAAACCGTGTGCGTGTAATAATCCAGGCCGCGCACGAGTGTCGCCGATTGCTCGTAGGGGATTTCTAAATCCTCCAGCGCGCGCTTCATCTGCTCGAAATAATTGCGGCTCTCGGACGACAAATGATCGTAATTTAATTTGAGATGGCTGACAACCGCCTGATCCGCTTTGTTCTTGCTGTCCAGGACGCGAAACACATTGCGGTCGAAGCGATTCTGGCTCTCTTTGGATAACTGCGAAAGATGCGGCCTTAACGCGTCGCGCAAAATCTTAGAAAAATTTTCCTTATCTTCCAGCGAACCTAGCGTGTTAATGACGAGTTTGAAATTTTTGAGCCCAAAGCTTTTCAACATATTGACATTGAGCGCGATCACCTCGGCGTCTAAATACGGGGACGCGCTGTCCGGGCCGATCACCTCAACGCCAATTTGATGAAATTGACGAAGCCTTCCCTTTTGCGGGCGCTCCCCGCGAAACATCGGGCCTAAATAATAAAGTTTGGAAAGATTTTCTTTCTTGTGCAGGCTATTTTCAATGTAGGAACGCACGACACTGGCCGTGCCTTCCGGACGCAAGGCGAACGAAGTGAGCGAAGCGAGCGGAGCGAGCCCCTCTTCTTTGTCCGTGCCCGAAGCCAGGGCCAACAGTTGTTTATTGACAACGTCGCTCGTTTGCCCCAGCGAGCGCTTGAACAATCCGATTTCCTCGAACATCGGCGTGCGGATCTCTTTGTATCCGTAGGTGGCCAGGATATGCCGCGCCTTGACTTCAATATCAATCCATAAAGGAATTTGTTGGGGAAGGATATCGTTCGTTCCGCGAGGGATTTGCGGGATATTAGGGCTAGTTTTGGGGCCGGTAATGTTTTGATTCATGCGAACAACCGTCATAAATTCTGAACCCCGCCTTCTTTTTAGAAAGAAACGCGGGGTGAGAAATTCTCATTATATGGAAACGCAATTTTTGGTAACAGGTTGCGTTATCTGATCTTGTGTTTCATTTCCAACCCAGGCTTAAAGACGACGACGCGGCGCGGGGGCACAGGCACGCTTTCCCCGGTGCGCGGATTGCGGCCAAAACGGGCCTTTCGTTCTTTAATCTTGAAAACCCCGAAATTGCGTAATTCCACCTTCTCGTTACGCATTAAACTTTCGATAATCACATCAAAGGTTTTCTGAACGATCTTTTTGACGTCAACCTGTTTAATCCCAGTCTGATCCGTAATTTTTAAAACAATATCTTTTTTGGTCATTACGACCACCTCCTCCGATGTTTCCTAAACATTGATTGATTGAATCGGAGTCCCGACTACGTTAAAATCATTTGAGAAACGTCGGGACTAATGGTAAGTATCGTAACAACAAGCATTTACGAAGTCAAGGAATTATTTGGCAGGGAGATCTTGAACTCTAATCAACTGAAGGAGTTAGGGCTTGAAAAGGGACATTCGAGAGTGATCTGACAGCTATTTCCCGATTTTCTTTAACCGTGAAAATAGTTCCTTATAAATTGTGTCGTCGCGCCGAATGCCTACCTTAATCACCAAAACGAGGATTTCTTCTTTAATCACTCTGTAGACAACACGATAATCCTCAACACGCAAACGAAAGTACCCGGCAAACTCCCCAGCCAAAGGTTTTCCGTAAGATTGTGGATCAAGGGCCAATTTCTTATGAATCGCTTGGAGGATACGTTTTTGGTCGCTGGCGGGAACCCTTTTAAAATCTTCTTCAATGACAAGGCGGTGGATCTTAATATGCCACATGGCTATCGTTTGATTTTCTTTTTGGCTTCTTCAATATCAAGATAGTCGGAAGATTTAGAGCCCCGGTCGCGTTCTTTGGCCAGATAGCCCAGCGCAATGTCTTCCAGCAGATCTAATGTTTGTTCAATCTGCTCATATCGTTCGGTGCTGACAAGGACGGCAACCGGCTTGTTGCGCCGTCCGATAAGGACCTTGTGTTTTTTACTTTGCTCCAAAATCTTATCGATATTGGTCCGCAGCTCCGAAACCCCCACCCATGTCGTATCTTCTTTCAGTGTAATCATCGATTTCCCTCCTGTCCTGTATTAAGGATACCATGGGGATGTTTAGTTGTCAAATGAATAGTCTATTGAATATTCAGTTTAATGGTACGAATAACCATTATTCGTCACGCTCCAACTCTGGTGATTGGTACTGTGTTGGTACTGTGGGACACATACCGTAACCTTATTAGATAACTACTTTATGGCCATTGCTTTTCACGACGAACCCGATTCGAAGATCAGCTCCACAAGCAACGGCGATCCTCTGAAGCAAAGAAACGCTGTAACCCTCATAATGATTACTTTCGTATCGAGAAATAGCGGATTTTGTCGTATGCACCCGCTTTGCTAATTCTTCTTGGGTCAAATTCGCTTTATGCCGTAATTCCGCTATTTTTTCAGAGATAACAAGATTTTTATACTCCGCTTCAAACTCTTTGCGAAATTTTTCATTCGACAGTAGTTTGTCTGCGTAAGTCCTGATGGCTTTAGCCATAATAATCACCTCCCTCTTTGATCTCCATTTCAATGTTAGCATATATGCTAACCTCTGTCAAGGGGCGCCCCTAGGCCTGGGCGTGGAAACCCCACGGGTAAAACCCGTGGCACCTGTTTCCACATTTCGAGCTTCGCTCGACGCCCTTTGGGCGAAAAGCCATTCATCCACGGGCAAGCC
>JAGVNC010000051.1 GCA_020053475.1 Candidatus Omnitrophota bacterium
AAATGAGTCCCTTTCGTGATGCCGAGTTTCTTTAACTCTCCCACCAGATCCTGGATGTCCGCCTTCGTTCGTGAGCTATGTAAGATAAGCGCTAAATGAGTCCCTTCCGTGATGCCAAGTTCCTTTAATGTTTCAATAACCATTCTGGCCTCTTGATTACTTCTAAATGATTTAAAAATTTGGCCAACATGAGAAGCACTGAAAACGTACTTTAAATTTGACCCATCCTGTAAAAATATTAAATACAACCGTTCGGCCCGTTCGCTCAAACTTCTTAACGAAGCGATCTTGACGGCTTGTTTGTCGGTGAAGAAAGGTTTCCCCGAACGCTTGATGGTCTTTAAGACAGCAACCAATTCCGCCTTAACATATTTTCTTTTAATTCCCTCGCGCTCGACTCTGGCTAAAATACTTAAAATTTGCTCTACAACCGATCTTACCTGTTCTCTTAATGGCCCGTCTTGCGTGAGGCCTTTGAATTCCCAGCGAACACCAGCGTCTTTCTCATCGATCTCTTGCTCTGAGCGAAGCCGAATGGCTTCTCTTCTTTTTAATTCTTTTTTAATGGCCGCTGTCGGGATCCTTGACAGGTCAAAATCCTCCTCTCCCTTTACCTTTCTCAACGCGCCAAAAAATATAACCGCCAGCCACGGCCAAATCTCCGACACCCCGGGTGTGTAACCAATACCCGACACCCCCGGGGTGTAGTAAGTGTAGTAATGAAGCCCAACGGCCAAAAGCCCTAAGGAGGCTGAAAACATTACCCTTCTCAAAAGTGTCCAGCTGGACACTTTTCGCGCGAGCCAATAAACAAACGCGGCTGTGATCAAAATCTTTACATAGGCCGGAACCCCCGCTATCGCAATCAATAACGGCCATCCCATGCCGTACAGTTTAAACCCGCTCCCGCCGTCTTCCGCGGAAAGAAACGAATCATGGATCGCCTGCGGCGCCTTTTTGACTTTAAAATCCGCTAAAACCGGCTCATTGATCTTTAGCCGTACGTCGTCATAGATTGAATTCCCGTCATTTAAACTCTGCAATTTAGTAATTTGCAGTTTTTCTAGTTTATAACTTGCCGGGGATTCCATAGCATTCTGAGGATTATTGTCAATCTCAAAAGCCTGGGCAATCATGGAAATGTTGATCGAGAACAATACCCGTTCCATGACGACAAAAAGCGCCTCAACCACCCGGCGATCGTGATAATCCGGATGAAGATAAATGCGCTCCGTGCCCACAAACGGCCTGCCCTGCTCATCGAGGCCGAACCAGCATTCCAGGAAGCCGATCTGTTTTCCTCCGCGCGGCTGCGTTGTTATCTGGAAGAAAAACGACGTCGCGTTAGCAAGAAACCGAGGGATCTCTCTGTCGTTGTAATATTCGCCGTTATCGAAAACTTCCCCTTCTTTTGGATCCGAAGAAAGGCAAGAGTGCCCACCGTCGGAGAAGCGATTAAATTCGAAGAAATCAGCCTTATGGATAAAATCAACGTAAAGTTTTCTTGGAACGCGCTTTGTGTCGACCATCTCGCTTACGGCCTTTACGTAATTTTCATAAGCGCCGATCAAATGACCCTGTGTATCTCTAAACAAATGATGAATTTCCTTATTGATTCTCCAGTGACGGGGGTCCAATTTTGTGATTTCTTCCAAGTAAGCAAAAAATATTGCAAGGATGTGCTTCGCCGCGATCTCGCCATCAAGAATGATATTGCGCTCAATCGTCGATAAGTCTTTCCTCCGCTGTTTCGCATTGACGGCATCAATGATTTTGTCCATGCGGGCGACCAGAGCACGTAAATCCATGGCCTTAAGATAAATTTCACCTTCGCTGAGCGGTGTTTCAAGATCAATGAAGCCTTTATATTCGGAATTAAGCTGGGTGAGGACATGGCGGATACTGCGGTTGATGGATTGGGCTATCATGGATTCGATACTTTGCCGTCGGCCCTGCGGCGGGAATATTTTATCGTTTAAGGTAAGCAAACGATCAAAAATATCCGTTAAATTGGTTCCAAAACGGATATCATCCTTAATTCTCTGCCATTCACCAAGCCACTCGGAGAGTTTTTGCCTGTCGTGGCCATTACGTTTTTCAATGCCGGCGCGCGTACGCTGAAGGAGGTCGTTAACTTTCAGAATAAGAATCATATGATCGACCGATGAACGGAAACTTTGACTCGCCTGTTCAGCCGCATCGGACGAACCCAAAACAGTCAGGACATCCACCTCTTGAGGAATAAACCGACCGTCTTTATCCAAATAGGGTGAACCCTCAGGCAAAGGCGCCCTTCCCTTTAATAACGCGTCGTGTATTTGCGAGGCTTTTTGTTCATTTAAAACACCCGCAAATGCCCTTCGAAGATTTTCCATGGCTTCTTCATTATGTGATCCCAGCTTTTCGACGGCTGTCTTGACTTGAGCTTTAAATCGTTCATAACTCATGACAACTGTGCCGGGATATTGGAAGGGTGACTGCATCAGCATGTAATAGGCTACCGACAACGCCTCATCTTCAGCCAATCTCCTGACCACCTCTCTATAATCTCTCGTGGCGGCTAATGCTTTCAATCGGGGAAGCTGGGCCTTAAGTTCATCTAGCGTTACCAGGCCTTGAAACAAACTTTCAGTAAGGGCTTCCGGTGGGATAATATTGAATTGCTCATAAACTTCACTGATCACATCCAGCTTAGGATGAATAAACAACTCGACTTTCATCGCCCCGTAAAGTGGATCGATATACCCGTTTTGGGACAAAGCAGCGATAATTTTCACACGTAACTCCGGATGGAAACGTCTCTCATACACAAAAGGCAATAAACTACTTTGACGATAACTCTCTAACACCGTATTAATGACAATGTTTTCCCGCTCTGTAAGAGCAGCGTAATCTTCACCGGCCGCCGGCCTCTTTCTTAAGATCCGTTCCACCTGCGCTTCCAAAAAATTCTGGGCTTCAACCGAGTCTTCGTTGCTCATCCAGGCCATGACAGCCATCAGTTCTTTAAAAGCATCTATATCTGTCGTCTCAAGGATCAAACGGCCTAAATCACGTACATAGCTGCGCTGAACTCCTTTAATGACACTATGGGCTTTGAAAATATACGCCGCTTTGCGTTTGGCCGCATCATCCAACTTCTCGCCGTTACGCAAGGATTGCCTTGTCACAAGGTAAGAAAGCGCGATCGTTCTGCGGGTTACGCAAGATACAAACTTCTCTTTCTTTAATGTGCCTAAATCTTCCGCCGTCGCGATTTCGGCATCTACCTTCCGGGAATCAAATTTCTCGATAAGTCTTTCCGCAATATTCTTTCCAGCCAAAACGTCCGCGCCGATCCATTGCTTGTTTTTCATGGTAACAAGAAGTTGGACCGCTTTTCTTTGAACAGGTAAATAAATACTTTGCAATCCGTCCAAGACTGCCTCACGGATTTTTCCTTCTGCATCTTCTGCCGGAGTAATGAAATCCCTTTGAATTAACAGATCAAAAAGTTCCAACAAACGAATCCCCTCACTACCCATATCCTTGATACGTATTGCGGCAGGGCCTATTTCTCTGGCTTGAGGGGTTCCCGGCTGCAGCATCCCTTTATTGATCAAAACCTTAACGCCTTCGATGGCCGTGACGCGGACACGGATTTCATCGTACTCATCGCCCCAATAGCCCAAGGCCTTTATAAAATGCTTAGAAATTTGATAACTGTCAGCGTCTTCGGGCGTTATCAACCCTTCATCGATCAGCCCCCCTAACAACGCCATCGACTTGGCACGCATATAGAAAGAAGAATCTTGGGCCGTCAACGCATCCACATGCTGCTGTATAGTGCCTTCTTTTTTCAATGTCTGCGCGTCAATAATCCCTTTTTCTTTCAGGACCTTTAGGACCGCGATAATATCGGGGATGTTCCACACGACATCATTGGCAAGCTCCTCTACGGCACCAACAAATTGTCGGTGGAGGTCATCATCTATTTCAATGCCTGCACCCCCCATCCCGGCTTCCAGGTCTTTTGTTCTGTCAACCACGAAGGCCGCCTTTTCTTGATCCTGCCAGTAATCACTACGCGCCGCGGCCAAGGCCTGCAAAAGCGCGGACAAAACATCCGGCCTCTGGATGAAAATGTCGGCGCTTATGACATTTGTTTCCAGAAGAAGCTGTGTCTTTTTGATCGCGTAATAGCGCACTGATCTTTCTTTGCCGACCAGCGCTGGAATAAGCATATTTAAAATAAAATCGATCAGAAAATCCCTATCCAGCCAATGATTGTGGACAGCCGCTGCCAAAGCCGCCACCGCCATATCATGTTCTCTGTCTTTTTCTACCGGCAATAACATTTTTATAATGGCCTGGATTATGCGCACTCTGTTTCTCCCGTTCGCCTGAATGAGATTCTTTTTCATGAGTAATTGTAGAATTTTAAGCGCGGGCGACCAGATATTGATATCCTCCTCCTTTAACGCTTTGAGAATGTATGCCAAAATCCTCCCCTCTCTGATCATAGCTTCATCGACCAGGTCAAGCTCAATGAGCACCCTAAGCAAGGCAAAGGCACTGAGGCGCAGCTCTAAGAATTTCTCTAAAAATTTCGGGCCTACTCCCTCTGGCGATGTCCATCTCCAACGGGATTCTTGCCTTGATACAAAATCAGGGCGTACTCTTTCGCTTATGACCTTCATGATCCCCGATGCTTGGACCGCTTCTTTGGTCAAATCCCTATTTTCTTTCAGGTAACCCATGGTTTTACGCAGCTGTTGCACTGCGATCTCCGGACTGGAAAGGCTAAACATCTGCGACATTGTGTCGAGATACCCTTTCATGGCCGAGGGGTCGCGGGGTTGGCGTAATTTTACGTTTTTCCAAAAAAGATCGATAGAAGGATTACCATTGATTAAAGGAACCAACTTTCTCTCCCTGTATTGCCAAGGAACCTTCAGAGCTTCAATCGTTTGCGCGGGGATAAGCCCGTTTTGAATAAGGACCTCAAGCATCTGGGCATCGGAAGAATCTTCATCTGTCAGCGGGTTAAAGAACCTCAATCGCATTGCCCATACTTCCAAGAGCTTCGGGTTTTGTCCGATATCTATGGATAACCACCCTTTTTCCTTTAACACAACCAGGGCCTCGGCCGAATAAAGACCCACCAAATCCTCGGAGATGGCGAGGCCGGCGACAAATGAATCAGCTAAGCGCAATTTCCGGAATAAATCAACATCAACCAAATCGTTTTTAAGATAGGCCGTTAACATTTTGGTCACGTAGGCGCGGTCGGTAAAATATTTGGAGTCCATAAATTGGGACAGCCAAATGATTTGCTGATGGATAGGAATCGTCGTCAGCAAATCTTCAGTCGGGACATCGGCAGGGATATTCTCTGTTCGGACTAATCTAAGAGATCCGATGACCGCCAATCCCAACGCTACCGCGATCCATGTTCCCGGTGAAGCATTTTCAGCCAACGTAAGCGGGGCAGGCACGCCGGCGATGCTGGCTGCGCCGAGCAAAAGCAAGGACAGCGCGGCAATGATGAAAAATAATTTCTTCCCGATGGCAGGAGCGCTGCGACCAGCCGGTTCGACGGCGGAAAGGACATTCTGTGGGACTTGGCCACCAATCCGTCGCTTATACCCCATCAGAGAATCCAAACTCGGCAGCACCCCGTCGTTGCGTAACGCGTAATGCAGGGCTTGCAAAGCGGCTTGGGGCAGATGGGCGGTCGTTAACCGGATATCATGGATGCGGTAGTTCGGTTGAACGTCGCGGCCGTCCCAGGTATTGTTCAGCCAGAACATCCAGCGATTAGAGCTAATTCTTAAAATATATTTATTGCCATCGACCTGATAACCGGGCCATTGCGGATCATTGGGATCAGCCGGATAAAAACCGCTTGTCCGGCGCTGGAAGACCAGATAATCTTTAATATCTTCCACAAAGATGATTGTCGGCGACGGGCCGGTCGCCTCCAACGGCACGGCGGCGCTCATCGCCAAGATGAACACATTACGGACGATCCTTTGGATTTCTTCTTCACTGTATAAGACCCGCATATAGTCCGTCAGGGCATTGATGACCATGTGCGTAAATGTCGCGCCATAACTCTGTGCGACCCAGGTTAAGCGCATATTTTTGCTTGCCTTGTCAACCGGCAATCGTCCCTTCAATTGCACGCGGCCACGCCTGTCCTTGAGCGGCCGGCCGTCAGCATCCCGTTTTAATTCCGCGACCAATGGGAGCAATCGTTCTTCCGCATAATGCCGGGCCTCGCGGTCGTAAAATGTTGGGAAAGGAATTTGGACCAAATACGCCTTGATCAACCGGCCCATGTTGCGGACACGGGAACGGCCGGAATGATAATAAAAATAAGCCGCCGGTTTCGGCAAGGCCCTGGCCCACAAGGATGAATCAAGGCTGCCTTGCGGCAAATGTTCCCATAGGATATTCCCCAAAACGCCGCCGATGGCCGCGCGGAATTCCCTTAGCGCTTCTCTTCGATTTTTAAAGTCCCCCGGTGAATTTTGCCGGCTGACCCCGGAGCCGGGGAAGAAAATCCATTGCCCGGGTTGCGGTTCCACGGTCTCACCGACGTCGTTGTAATAGCGGATATCGTTGGGCGGATAATCATCGGTATTCGATAAAGCTCGTCGATTCAATAAAGTTTTTATCATTCCCTTTGTTTTAAACATTGGGATGAAAAATATCGCAATGATGATCGCGCGCAGAAACGCCACAACCGGCGCGACACCGATATCCGCCAATTTCCGTCGGGCATGATAAACGCGCCAGGCGCCGGTGCTATGATCATGGCCGATCGGGTCCGGCATCCCCGCGCCGACATCAAGGGCCATCAAGAAATTCAGCGTATAGGAAACAGCTGTTTTTATTTTGTAAAAATTCTTTGGACTGATGATCCTGATTAAAACGGCCGCACCCGCGGCCAGGGCCACACTCACCGCAATGATCATTTTAAATTTCCACAAATCTAAAACTAATAAACCTGCCAAGACCACAATCATTGAACTGACCAGGGCCATCAGCGCCTGAACGTGAAAGCTGATGCGCCCAACGGTCAGCTCTTTCGAGAAATCGATGTCGTCGGCGGCCCTATTTTGGCCCAAGGCCATCTCATCGCGGAACCACAAAGCTCCCTGGATAAACCACAACACGCTGGTGATGACCGATAGATAAGGAAAGGCCATCAGGCCGGCGAGTGACAGGATATAAACGGCGAGGCTTGGCCAAGCGGTTACGAAGATAAATGAATGAAGGAACGTGCGCGGCGCGGCCGGCGTGATTTTCATCACCGGCTGGCGCAAAATCGATAAATAATCTTTGCGTGAATCACGCAGGACGAAAATTGTTTTCTCCAATAAGGCGAGAGCGGGGATCATCAATCCTAAGGACTTAAATAATGCCGGGAGATCCACCCCTCCTAAGACAATCATCGGGCCCGGCAGTCCTGCCTGTCCGGCATGTCCCGCTGATAACGGGACAGGCACCCCGGCGAGGGCGATGACCATGATAACGGCCGCCATGAGCAATGTCCCAACCATCACCGAAACAGTGCTCGTCCCTTTTATGACCCTAAGTTTTGGTGGTAAAGGATTCTTATGTTGACCAAGATTATCCGGTATGTTATTCTTGAAACGTGAAATCCCGGCCAGTCCCGCCGACCTCCGTTTTAAAGTAAGACGGGACTGTTGGCGGGGTAAAGGAGAAAATCGCATGCTACGCAAATTCAAGGTTGTTATTGAACCCGAAACTGAGGGCGGATATTCTGTCCACGTCCCGTCGCTGCCGGGTTGTGCGTCCCAAGGCGAGTCAATTGAAGAGGCCATTGGTAATGTTAAAGAAGCCATCGCGCTGTACGTCTCAACCCTCAAAGAAGATAAACTTCCTATCCCCCTGTCCGACGTTAATATTGAACTGCGTGAAGTCGAAGTATCGATATGATCAATTTCCGTTTGCCGCGTATTACCGGTAAAGAAGTCATTCGCGCCTTGGAGAGGGCGGGATTCTTTATCCAACGCCAGAGTGGGTCCCATGTCGTCATGCGCCATAGGAACGATGCGACCCGACGCTGTGTGGTCCCTCTTCATGCCGGCAAAATCATCAAGCCCGGGACCCTGCAATCGATCCTCAAAGGCGCCGGCCTTTCTGTTGAACAATTTATACAACACCTTTAATAACCAACGCGCACCATCCACGACACCAATTAACATCCACTCCGGCGCGACGACGAGGCCAGCGGGTTTTCCTCTCCTGCCGTTGGGTTTCCCTTTCTTCCCCTTAAGCCTTCCTTTCAATCCGGCCTGAGGGACAAAGGAAAAACTTCCTAATCGAACCAAACCCCACCCAAAAACAACAACGACAATAACCGCCCCCAGAAGAACATAAATTATTCCAGTTCGGGCTGCCCAAGGAGCCAAGGCTGCTTTGATCGCATATAATCCTTCTTTTGATAAGTCTTGCGGCGCGGCAATCCTGCCGAAATCACGATCAAGCCCTTCATGAACAGCCTTAAGGGCGCTAAGGATTTCACCAGGGGTAAGGCGGTATAATTGTCCGACGATCTGGGCCCCGGTGCTAAAACGCGGATGGGACGGATCCACCCGTAAACTCGGGTAATCATCCAGATGAGTTGCGATATGCTCAACCATTCTCTCCAACATAATGTAATGAATCTGCTGATAGTAAGAATCGCCAGTATCGACATTCTTGGGGCCGGCATGATTGGCCCCGGGATCTTCATTCCCGCGGATGGCAAATAAACTCTTAATCATCAACTCAATGATAAGGTTTGCTTGATCCGCATGATACCATTCTGTGAGATACGCGCCGGTTTCAACGTTGATCATTCGATAATGATTCCAGTCCATCGGCCATCCTTCGGCCCGATAGGCCAAAGGAATCACCCGTCCTTCCCGAATATCAAGAATGTGCTTGGTCTCATGATAAGGAGTTTCACGCATCCACATGGCTTTGATCCTGTCCCTAAGGCCCTGAGGAGACGGTGTTTGTTGAGCGATCAGGGAGGCCATTTTTCCAACAGCAAATTCGAAAGGATCTTCGTTGATAACGCCATTGAGTACATCTTCCCATTCAAGATTATTTTTTCCCGCTTTTTGCCGGCGGCCGTTATCTCTGGAGTGATGGTTCATCACCGCGTTGAAGAAATTATCCGCCACAACATCCCCCACATCATTGTTAACCGTCATAAAGTTCCCATAAACAATGCGGCCTTTGGTCTCAATGTCGGCAAAGATGCTATGAACGGTCAAAACGTCTAATTCAACCCGCGTGCCCCAAATTTCCTTAACGTCGCGCTGTTTTGCCAAAACCTGATAAAGTTCGAATGTGTCTACAAAGATCACCGAGCCGCCCTCTATCTCGATGGGAGAAACGATCATGGTCCAGACCAGCCCATCATCAGCGAGGTATTTCGGGACACATTCATACATCACCTGGCGCCACCGTTCCTGCAGATTCGTGGAGACGGGGCCGTTGATTTTTTTTAATATCGCTTCCCCGGCATCCGACGATAACAGCCGATCCAAAACAGATTGTTTGAGTGCGTCATAATCGCGAGGATCAAGCTTGACGATCCCTGTCTTGGGATTAACGACGCCCAAAAGATTCATATAATCATAAATAAATCGATCAAGGGTCTTGATAACTCCTTGCGCGGCAGGGGAATATCTATTTGGGTTGAACACATTAAACGTGATCTCTTGGAAATTGGGATCTTCGAAATCAATCTCCGGCCATCGGGGCCCGGTCACCGCAGATATCTGCCGATCCTCTCTAGATAACTTGGGCAGATCTGTCTGCTGCGCGGAAACGGCTTGAGGCAGCATGAGTAGCGCCAGTAAAATCAACAATCCTCTAATGCCTTTTTTAACAGACAGGCCGGTTTCACCTTGCCCTCTAATCTCCTCGCGCGGCATGGTAACGGCTTGGAAGTACGCTTTGCGGACATCCGGCTCTTCCGTCAACACTTTTAAAACAACATTTCTGACATCCTGGACGGTTAAAGGAGGTGCTCTCAATGTCTCACGCTCTAAAACAGATTGGGATATTTCATGGATCTCCAGCAAGATGGCATCCAAAATTCTTTGCGCGCGGGCCGCTTCCCACGGCATTAAATTAAGCCGCGACCTTAACGTAGACTCCCTAATATCTCTTGGATCGAGAATATCGTTCTGCTCGAACAAGCCTTTTAGTTTAAATTTCAGATATCCATTGGAACGAATCGTCAATGTCTTGATTTCATCAAATGTGATCAACCCTTTCGCAAAAAGATACGTTATCCCTGCGGCAACCATGGCAGCGACGTTCCATCCAAAAGGCAAAAACGTCAACGCCAATAAAATCACCGTTAATGTCTGTGTGAATGTTGCGGGGAAATAATTCACATCTTTTTTCCATTGATAAAACTTGCGTACGGCAAAATAGACAGCGACGGCGGCAACGAATGAAATGACTGTTTGCGGGTTGATCATAAACCTAGCCGCTTGCCCCGCGTTCGATAAGGCCAAAGAGGTTGTCGACTGTGTTGTCTGTGGATTGACGCCCTGGGCTCGGAGAGATGCAGATGATAAAGCGAATGCAGATAAAATTAAAACAGGCAATATTATGCTTCTTCCCGATGAAGTCCCCGCAGGGGATGCGGATCGCCTGTCTTTTCTAATTAACCGACCGGTCGAGGCCTGTTCCAAGCGGATGACCCAATCTTTTATCCCATCGATCCACGTGACCGGCGAAGTCAAACGCGCCACGCGCCATTTCAGGACATTCCCTACCCAATCCTCAGTTAACCTGGTTTCAACAACCTGGCCCATCAATCGTTCAGCTATTTTGATCTCACTGGCATTTAAGTCGAATTCTATTGCTCGATCTTTGATGTCATACAATAGTTGGTCAACAAAAGATGTATTCAACACCACCCTTGGATAATGCGCATCCATCCCCAGGCTAAGATAATATAAAGTTCGTTTCATAATCACTAAATCCTCATCCGTGGGGAATCCTTGCGGCCCTATCAACTTGGATCTTTCCCTGATGAGGGCAGTATCATAATCAACCGCATTGATGAGCATCGTCCGACGGCTTTCCAGGAAAGCCTCAAAAGCCCCATTCCCTTTTAATTCGCTAAGAGCTAAAATAAATTGGGCCTTGGCCTTTAAACTCTCCAGAATTTCTTTAGGCAAGAATAAATAAGGCAGGAGATGATATTCAAAATCATGAAGATACGCTTCTGGCCAGTTACCTAATGGGAACTCTCCTTTGGCCAAGTGCTCCACGACAGCAAGACTGTCGTGGGCGATGCCGCCGGTCGCCCAGAATCGGCTATAAACCCGGCGTTTACGCGGAAGTTTTTCGATCAGCTGGTGGAGCTTGGCCACGCTGAGCTTCTGGTCCAATCTGAGGCGGCGGCTGATATCTTGATCATAAGGAAGAGTCCTCCCCTCTTTTTTTCGTTTCTGTCTTGGACTTAATTGCCCCGGCAGCTTCTTCCCGATTAATTCAAATGTCCTTTCCCATCTCGATACCACCGATAGAAATAAGGCTATGCCTAAGGCATAGGCTATAAAATCAAACCAGTCAAAATAGGATCCTGGCATCCCTTTAGGCAGAATAAAGGGCGCGATAACCTCGATCATAAAAAGAGCCACAATGCCCATGCGAACAATCTCATATTTGGTCTTTGGCGTATAGGGGCGGCCTTTCTCTAATGCAGCCATCTGCAGCATGAGGACCCAGAATGCGAAGAAGAAGTCAGTCATTTGTCCGGATAAAAAGAAAGAGATAGGGAAGTTTCTTAATCCAAGCACAGCACTATCTAAAAGCAAGCCAATAAAGGCCATGGCCAAAGCTGTTTGTTTGGCCAATTTCCATCGATTGGCATCTGGCTCCTTCGCTTTCTTGATATTCTTACGTATTGAATAAAGACTGACGACGATCAAGACTGTTATAACTCCAAAAATCAAACTAAGTTCTCTCGTCGTCATCGGTGCTTCTAGGGCCAATGGCACCGCCATCCACCACCCCCCGTATAACTTAAATCCGCTCCCGCTGTCTTCCGCGTCCCCTATTTCCCTAAGGGCTTGTCCTGG
>JAGVNC010000022.1 GCA_020053475.1 Candidatus Omnitrophota bacterium
GTTTTTTCCCAAAGAGGGAATGCTTCGAGGCCGCTTAATTTCGAATAAAAAGGGATTGGTGTTTTGCCTCCGCACAGGGCTGCACAAAATTGCCCTCGTTGCCCAATCGCTTCGGATGCCAATTGCTCCCAACGCCTAAACAAATGGTTCGTTAGGGCATATGTGTTCTCAAAAATGAGGATGGTGTGTGTGGCAGACGTCATGGGTTAAGTTAGAGACAGTTGAGCGGCCTTTTTTTCAATGGAGGCGATGAGAGATTCGAAAGATTCGTTAAACGATTTGCACCCGTCTTCCAAAAGTTTATCGCAGACCTCATCAATATCGATGCCCAACGTATAGAGATCTTCCAAGATCTCTTCGGCTTGATGGACATCATAGGCAAAGGCTTCTTTGACTGTCCCATGGCCCAGGAGTGCTTTTAATGTGGCGTCGGGAACGGTGTTGACCGTGGGTTTGGTAATCAGTTCTTCGACATATTTGATGTCTCTGTAGGCAGGATTTTTGGTGCTTGTCGACCCCCAGAGCACTCGTTGGACATTGGCCCGTTGATCGAACAAGGATTTAAATTCATCGGTATCAAAAAGGACTTTAAATTGTTCAAAAATAACACGGCAATTCGCGACGGCCGCTCTCCCAAATAAAGACCGCAGACGGTGTTTATTTTTTTCATTTTGGGCCTGTGCCACACGTTCTTCCAGGCGCTTATCAATAATGGAGTCGACACGGCTCACAAAAACGCTCGCCACCGAATGGACGGCATTTAAATCGTCACGCCGTTTGGACAATCGTTGTAAGCCGCGAAAATAGGCTTGGACAGCTTGGGTATATTGTTCAACGGAAAAAATCAACGTCACGTTGATATTGATCCCGCGGCTGATCAATTCTTCGACGACAATGATCCCTTCTTGTGTCGAAGGCACCTTGATCATGACATTGGGACGGTTGACCCGTTCGAACAGCCGGCCCCCTTCCTTGATCTGTGCATCGACTTGATTAGCCAATAAAGGATTAATTTCAAGGCTCACGTACCCATCCAGCCCTTGGGTCTTTTCATAAACGCCCCGGAATTGATCGGCGGCTTCCCGAATATCCCTGATCGTCAGCTCGTCATAAATTTCAATTGTCGATTTGCCCTGGGATTTAAGCTTCAAAATCATGTCATCATAGTCGGCGCTCTCTCCGATGGCCTTATTGAAAATACTAGGATTGGATGTCATGCCGCGCAGTCCTTGGGCAATCAATTGCTTTAATTCCCCGCTCGTTAACAATCGACGGCTAATGTTGTCCAACCAAATACTTTGGCCGAATTCGGCCAATTCTTCTAAAATGGCTTTAGGCATCGTTATGTCTCCTGGGTTTAGTATAACAACCCATTTTAAAAAAACAAAACTCAAAATCCTAAACTCTAAACAAATCCAAAACACAAAATCCCAAAAGTTTATAATTTGTGTTTTGAATTTTGAGTTTATTTAGAGTTTAAATTTACTTCTTTAATTTAATCACTTTCTTGACGGCTGCGACGATATCCTTATCTTTCAAATGATACAACGCCATCAGTTCCTCGGGCCCACCCGATTCTCCGAACGTATCATTGACCCCGACGATTTCCATAGGGACAGGACAGTGACGGACCACGACTTCAGCGACGCCTCCCCCCAGCCCTCCATGAATTTGGTGTTCTTCCGCCGTGACAATCGCCCCTGTTTGTTGGGCGCTCTCAATAATCATTTTCTCGTCCAGAGGTTTAATCGTGTGCATATTGACGACACGCGCTTGAATATTCTCCTTGGCTAGCATTCCCGCCGCTGCTAACGCCTCCGAAACCATAATCCCACAGCCAATGATCGTGACATCCTTTCCTTCGCGCATCACACGGGCTTTTCCGATAACAAACGGATCGGCCTCTTTGGTCAAGATCGGAAACGGCGCGCGGCTCGTGCGCATGTACATCGGCCCCTTTTGCTGGGCAAACGCGCGAGTGGCTTTGCGGGCTTCGATTTCATCCACAGGGCAAACAACTTTGATATTCGGCAAAACACGCATCAAGGCAAAGTCTTCCAAACACTGCGCTGAAGCTCCATCCGGCCCGACCGTAATTCCTCCATGGGAACAAATGATTTTCACATTCGTATTGTTGTAGCAGACATCCATCCGGAGCATATCGTACGCCCGGTTGGTCAAAAAGACAGCAAATGAATTAATAAACGGAATAAATCCCAACAGGCTCAATCCCGCGGCGGTGCCCACCATATCTTGCTCGGAAATCCCGACGCTGAAAAAACGGTCCGGATACGCTTGCTGAAATAATTGGGCGCGCGTCGCGTCTTCCAAATCAGCGGACACAACCACAATGTTAGGATTCGATTTTCCTAACTCAACCAATTCTTTTCCAAACCCATCACGCGTTGCAATCATAATAAATTTTATAGTTGTCGGTCGCCAGTCGCCAGTCACCGGCGACTGGTCACTATCCTTCCAATTCCTTTAATGCCTTGACCAATTGTTCTTTGTTCGGAGCCTTGCCGTGCCAGCCGGCATTGAGCTCCATAAAGGAAATGCCTTTGCCTTTGATCGTGTTCGCGATAATCACAAAAGGTTTATGCGGGACTTTGCCAAAATCACCGAACGCCTTAAGCAGGGCGCTAAAATCATGGCCATCGATTTCCCGGACTTCCCATCCAAAACTCTTCCATTTTTCGGCCAAGGGTTCCAAATTTTTTATTTTCTCGACCAAGCCGTTTTCCTGGACTTTGTTGTAATCCACGATCGCGCAAACATGATCTAATTTAAAATGAGCCGCCGTCATGGCCGCCTCCCAGACGGAACCTTCCTGAAGTTCCCCATCGCCTAGCAAACAATACGCCTTAAAGCTTTTGTTGAGAATCTTCGCCCCTAACGCAATCCCGTTGGCGACGGAAAGCCCATGGCCCAAAGAGCCTGTATTGAATTCAATGCCCGGCGTTTTGGTATGCACATGGCCTTGAAGGCGCGTGCCTAATTTACGAAATGTCTTGAGTTCTTCTTTAGGGAAATAACCGGCATTGGCCAATGCGACGTAGATCCCCGGAGAGCCGTGGCCTTTGGAAACAATCAAACGATCGCGGTCTTCCCACAAAGGGTTCTGGGGGTCATGCTTCATTTGAAAGCCATACAACGCGATCAAAATCTCGACCGCCGAAAGGGAACCCCCCGGATGTCCGGAGCCGGCGGCATGGATGGTTTCCAAGATTTCTCGACGATAGGATCGGGCTTGATCTTTCAACTTGGGGATATCGATGGAAGCGGAACGTGTCATTTGGCTTAAAACTTCTTTCAAGGCAAACAATAAATCTTTACAGCGTCAGAAAACTCTGATATAACTACACTCTGCTTTTTTTGGGCCATTAGCTCATCTGGTAGAGCAACTGACTCTTAATCAGTGGGTGGCAGGTTCGAGTCCTGCATGGCCCATTCTAACGCTCTACAACCTTTAATCGGCAGGTTCTCCCAAATGTTCGCTGCACTCACGTTTGGGACTCGCTTCGCTCGGACTCCTGCATGGCCCATTTTTATTTCGTCATCAGTTTTCCACCGCAAGGCCATAAAGACAAAAAGCCCTTCCCTGTTCAATATGAAAACCGAATTGAATGTTGTCATGGGACATTCAACACTGAGGGATCATGAGCGCGTTTAATCAAAATATTTATAGCAAACTTTCGTGAGGGTGTAAAGCACGGACTTTGAATTATCCTGAATAAAAATGCTTAAAATTTTTTCAGGGTCGTTTTTAATATCAATTCGGCCAGTTCTACAATCTTGGTCGCGTCAAAAGGCTTTTGAATGTAATGATCAACCCCTAATTTTAAAAACCGCTCCTCCAACTTTTCATCGGCCGTCACAATCAAAATCGGGATTTGTTTTAAGTCTTCGGCTGCCTTGATTTGGCGGACCAATGAATACCCATCCAAATTGGGCATATGCACATCTACAATGATTAGATCGGGGATGTTTTTTTGGGCAAGCACGAACCCTTCCATCCCATCCTGGGCCACTGTTACATCATGATTCCTTAACGCTAAATTCTTTTGCAATAAAGCGACGGATGTCGGCTCATCATCAACAATAAGGATTTTGCTCATCGGCCGCCTCGAAAGGGCTTTAACACGATCGGCCCGCTTCGTTCTTTTAATAGCTCATCGATATTGTGCAGATACCTTTGGCTCTTCGTCAAAATCAACGTTGTGACCATAAATGCAAGGAAGGCATAAAAAAACATGATCAAATAAACGGGGGCGAAGATATTTTCCGGATTGAGGATCTGAATAAAGGCATGAATCAGAAGGATGAAGGTAAGAACCGTAATGATCCAATAATATTTTTGTCGGCGATGCTCCCCCTCAATCCATTCATTTTCCTTTTCGCTAGAAACAACAATACCCATAGATTCCTTGTTAGTTCGTCCCGTGGAAGGCTTCGCCTTCCCGGGATTAAATCCCCAAACTCCCAACTCCGAACTTTATTTGCGCCGCGAAATCCGGCGCAGCGCCTTGGCCATTCTTGCCGATGCTTGGCTCTCCGTATTCCCTTCCGTCAAGCATCCGCCACAGATGGCGGCATATCCCCGGCGATTCTTGATTTTAAAGATTTTGACGGCCTTTTTCCCCATGAGCTACTTCTCCATCGTTAATCTTCAATTTTATATAGGGATTGAATGCTTCGCAGTACAGTGCCTTATTCTAACCTTCGCTATCAGAATCAGCAATCTTTTTTCTTAAATTATAGGAATGAGAATGCCTTTACTGGCAAGGCTGACATGGTTGGGTTATTTTTCCCAAAAGGAAGGAATTTATTTAGACAAAACGGTAATCATGAAAGGCTGTGGGCATATTATTTAAAATGTTCCCGTATTCGCGGGATCTTTACGCCAGAGCGGCCAATCCATTGTTTGCGGGTCGATGGCAACTCCTAAATCCCAGGCGTAAACGGACCAATCGTAACTGCCGATGATTAGATCCAATGTACCATTTCCATCAATATCGGCTAACGAGGGCGCATCATATAAAGTATATCCGGCGCGCTTGTCGTTTCCCCAACTGGTGACAGGCGTTGTATCACTGTTGTACGCCAAAATAAAGCCATCGAACCCGGCCATAACAATTTCAATTTCATTATCTTCGTCAATGTTGGCTAAAGTTATAAGATTTTGATCATAAATATTGAAATAAGAATTTAACCCTTGCGGAAGATCTAACCCATTCTCCCAGCCCGCCATTGGCGCTCCATCAGAATGAAAAATGTGGAGTTTCTTGTATGCTGTGTATAGTGGGGGTGGTCCCTGGGTTTTCCGGATTAGCACTAATTCCAGACCGGGATATGAAGGGTCAATATTTCCAATCGCCATAATAGGTCTATCGTACGTTGGGGCAGGAAAGGTCGGATTCCACCCCGGCATAACAGTTCCATCATTATGCAAAACGACAATATTCTTATTAACATCTGTATTACTAAAAACAATCTCAAGCCCGGGATAGCTGGGGTCCATATCGACGGCTATGGGAGGAGCATTTCCAGTCCCCTTTGTGGAAACTTGAATTCCCCCGTCCCAACCACCAACCTCTGATCCATCGTGGTGCCAGGCGAAAGCTAAGGCTTCATCATCCACGTATTGCCCTTGCGCATCGAAAATATTGTGTTCTGTAACAGCGATAACCTCAAGATCACCATTAAAATCTATATCCGCCACAATGAGACCTTGGAGAAACTCAAATCCTTGTCCAAGCGCATCAAAAACGCCATTGGCTCCAGCAAGCATACTAGAACCATCCGCGTGAAAAGCATAAATGACATCAAAATAAGTAGGAATGATAATTTCAAGTCCAGGATAATTTTGGTCAAGATCGGCAATGACTGCATAAATAGGATTGTCCACATCTAAAATCACAAATAGTCCATTTGAATTAGGAAGGAGCGGTGTACCATCGGCATGAAAAGCAAAAACACGTCGATCAGAAGTTGCTATGACGATTTCCAATCCTGGATAAACAGGATCCATATCGCCAATCGTTGGGAGTTTCGTTAACTCCCCATCCAACCATATTCCACCATCCCATCCTGCCATCGGCGTTCCATCGCCATACCAGGCATAAACACGTCCATCGGTTGAAGTTGTCACAATCTCATGACCAGGATGATTGGGATCAACGTCCGCCACATTTTTTTTAAGGATTAATCCGCCCGTTGCCTTCGGCCACCCAGCCAAACAAGTATTATATTTTGTCTCTTGGTCAATTTTATTATTCCCCTTGAACAGTTCTTCTCCCGCGAACTCTACCTTCACGTAAATAGAAAAATCGCCCCAAGCATCCACTGTCCATTGTTGGACCAGTTTTCTAGAACTTTGCGCCTGAATATTGATCCCTGACTTTGTTCCAATCAACACGCCGGGATTTTGAATATTGTCAGGGTCGCCTTTAAAAAAGGAAACTTCCGCATTATTAACGGCAGTTAACCCAAGATTATCTACGGAAACATTAATTGTGATTTTCTCACCGATCGTTGGGCCTTCTGGCCCTTGATAGTTAAATTGTAAATTAGATAATGCGGCATCGGCCTTATTGGAGATATTTGATGTTATCTTGGAGATATCCAGGGCCGGATCACCCAAAATGTTATAAATTTGGCGATCTACGGTGGCGACATCCGGTCTATTTTTCCAATTGAAGATGATATCGCCAACCGTCTTGTTATCTTGGTTATTTAATTCTTCCGCGACAAATTCAGCATCATGACCATCCAGCCAGATCTGTGAAGTATGGGCCGCTCCCAGATAAATCACACTCCCCTTTTGTGGAGCCAAAAGGAATTCTTCTCCTAAAGAATCATACTCGGCATTTTGAAATCGGCCTGTTTGACAGCCAAAAGCAAAAATAATAGGGTAATACGGGGCATTGGATAAAAGAGGGATATCTTGAAGTGTAAAAAAACCGTTCATTTTATCGATCCATCCATGGCCTCGATACAATAAAATCCCCACTCCACTATTAATGATGTCAGCGACTTGTTGAGGGCTGTTAGCGGGCCCCAAAATTTCGGTGATTTCTTTATGCGTCTGGGCCAATTTTTTTTCAACATCGACCCAAAGTTTCCCCGAATATGAAAACGTATAAGGATCTAAAATGTCTTCACCAAAAATAAGGCCGTTGACAAAGAAAACTCTTTTTAACCATGGTTGATTGGTTATATTATGGAGTTCGTAGTCGGTTGTTTTATTAACCACCACCGAAAGTTCAGCAACCGTTTTGACGGGAAATCGGCCGATCCGTATTTCGGGAGTCGAATCCCAATCGTCAATGACCCCATCGTTGTTATCATCATCGATAGCAACGTAATAGTTATCTGACCATCGTCCATAACTAGCAATAACATCGCTGGTGTGAATCGGCAAGAACCAAGGTTCAGTTGTCTTGTCTAAATCAGCATCACCGATCAATAAAACATACTTTAAAACTGGTGTTTCCTGGTTCTGTTGCCAGTTGTAATAAGCGTAATCGACAAATTTTCTGATCGATACTTCCTTATTACTGTCGGGGAATTGGGCATAAATATCGCTTAAACGGACAACGGCCACATGGAAATCACTGTGCTTGGCCCGGTGATTAGCGATTTTTAAGGTAGGTAAACTTTTATAAAACGGATCGGCTGCAATAATCAGATAGTCGGCCAAATTATCAGAAGAATTTAAGTTATCAGGAAATTTGACTTTTTTATCCAGAACGGTCCCTGCATCAGGGACATTCTGCCATTTGGCTCTTTGAGGAGAAGTAAGCCCCACTGATAGCGAAGGGTCAGCCATGTTGAGTAAAAATAAAACAGCCAAGGTTATTAAAGGTATTTTTTTCATAGATGGTTCTTTCAATGTGATACGTAAAGTTTAATCTCTGTTTAAGGATTTGTCAAATTTGGTTGAGCCAATAGAAAAATGGTGGGAAAGAATAAAAATCTTATTCCCCTCTAATGTCTATGGACTTAGGGGAAAATTTTTTACAATAAATTCATCTTTCCTTCTAAAAAAGTCGGGCAAAATCAGCATCAAAATCCTGCCTTCATTTTTTTACAGCAGCGATTGATCCGCAAAGCTGTAATACGCATTGTCGCCGATAATCACGTGGTCCAGCACTTTAACCTGCATAATCCGTCCGGCCTCGACCAATTTCCGCGTGAAATTCTTGTCTTCCACGCTGGGGACAATATCTCCGGAAGGATGATTGTGGACACAAATCACTGATGTCGCAAAGTGCTGCAACGCCTTCTGGAAAATCTCGCGTAAAATCGGGCTGGCGAAATTGACCGTTCCCTGATTCTGTTCTTCGATGGCAATGAGGCGGTTGGATGAATTAAGATAGGCGACCTGGAAGACTTCGATTTTTAAATCCCGCAGGCGCGGGAAAAGAATCTCCACAATGTCGCGCGATGATTTGATCTTCGGTGATTGGCCGCGCACCTCGTCTTCACGAAACCGCCGGCCGATTTCAATGGCCGCCTTGATCTGGGCCATTTTCGCGGGGCCTAATCCTTTGAACCCGTCCCATTGGCGGGCGTCCGTATGGCTCATCTGGCGAAATGTCTTAAATTTATCAAGAATTTTACGGGCAAGGTCAACGGCGTTTTCGCCTCGATGCCCTGTGCGTAAAAGGATCGCCAAGAGTTCCGAGTTGCTTAACTGATGTTCGCCGTATTTAATCAGCCGCTCGCGCGGGCGGTCTTCTTGCGGCCAATGACAAATAGAAGTTTTATATTGCTGGTGAAACGACATGACACCCCCTTATGTTTGGGGGATGCCAAGAATGAGGATTGTATTTTAGAAAAAAAGAAACAAAATGGCAAACAAATTATACGTAAGATTTGGCGCGACGTTTTTTAGACGTTTGGGGATCTATTTTGGACTTCTTTTCTTTTTTTTGATTAGGCAAATGATAATCCATCCAAGCTTTGGAAAATTTCTCTAACCAATCTTGAGCGGCTTTTTCAAACCCTATATCATGGCCCGCTCGTTCGCTTTCAAACCATTTGTGACGATTGATTTCATCAACGACTGCGGGACGTTTAATTAATTCGTTATTTTTTAGTTGATCCATTTTTCCCTCCGGGGGGTATGAAATTTTTTTATGATGTCCGTTGAGCGGAACGTTTTTGTCCAATCTGTTTGAATTCTCCTAAAATCGATTCCAAGACATTACTCCAATAAACTTGATGGGCGGCGTCAAAATAAATGGTATCGCCGACCGGCTGACCATTGACCATCATGAGTTTGACGCCCGTGTCGTAACTTTTGCCAGATCTCGTCGCGAATTCTTTCATCGATGACCAACGAACAACGCCGCGCATATAAATCGGGCTTTGGCCTCCTGGCAAAAATACCTCTAGATTAAGAACATCTCCCTCCTTTAGCTGCTCCGAAGAATTGAAGGCGATCCCTTCGACGCTAACGTTTTTGCTGGTGGCCGGATGTTTGTCACCTACGGCATGTTGATTGACCTTGTCGACTTGTTGGTACTGGAGCTTCGTCTCAAAGTCAAATTCAACTTTAAAATAAACTTGAACGTCTGTTTCGTAACGGGGATATCGTCGTTGATTTGGGGGATCGTTTTTCATGAGTTTAACTCTATCGGATTATTTTTAGTTTACTATAATTTAGGCATTTCATCATTAAAAATTTAATAAATGGTTAAGTCTTTTTTTGCGCACATCCCTCCACTAGAGTAAGTTCGATCGGACAGTGGTCGGATCCCATGACGTCACAAAGGATCCGGCTGGCTTGGACACGGGGACGTAAGGATGGGGAGATTAAAAAATAGTCGATGCGCCAGCCGATGTTACGTTTGCGGCAGTTGGCCATCGGGCTCCACCAAGTGTAATGGCCTCCCCCTTTTTCAAACTCGCGGAAGGTATCTAAAAACCCGCCTTTAAGAAGTGTTTCAAATCCCGCCCGCTCCTCGGGGGTAAAGCCGTGATTGTGCACATTGGATTTGGGGTTGGAAAGGTCGATTCCGGTGTGGGCGACGTTTAAATCGCCGCAAAAAATTACAGGCTTTTTCTTTTCAATGGCCTTTAAATACTGCAAAAAATCCCGGTCCCATTCCTTGGTGCGGTAAGGCAGGCGTTCCAGGCCCCGCTTGGAATTGGGAACGTAAACATTCACCAAATAAAAATTCCTGAATTCAACGGTGATGACCCGGCCTTCGTTGTCGTGTTTAGGGATCCCCATGCCGTAAGTGACATTGAGCGGTTTGATTTTAGTGAAGACGGCTGTTCCTGAATAACCTGGTTTTCGGGCATCGTGCCAATACTGGTCGTAGCCGGGGAGGGTTAAGATGGGACGGTCTTTGGGACTTTTAGTTTCTTGCAGGCAAATGACGTCGGCATTATTTTTTTTAATGAAATTTTCGAGGCCTTTTCTAACCGCCGATTTGCTGCCGTTGACATTCCAGGAGACAAAGCGCATGAACTCAATTATTCAAATTTTAACGTTTTGGGGGCCGTTTCTACAGGCTCGATGGGTTGCCCCAAATCACTGAGTTGATAGCTGGACACAAATTTCATGTTGTTGTCGTAAACATAAATTTTACCATCGCGTTGGTCAAAGAACTTGACCCCCGACCCTTCGCCGAAAGGAATAACTTGAGCAAACCGTGATTCGGCTGACGTAGATTTCAATTGGAACAAAAGCCCTGTGCCAATCATTAAAAAGCCGAGGGCTGTGACAATAATGGTTCTCATGTTAACCTCCGTTAATTATTCGTTTGATTTCGTTTTTTGGCTTGATCAAAAATTTGCTTGCGGAACGTGCCGAGGAGGCTTTCTAGCACTTCGCTCCATTCGACGTGGTAGGCTTCATCAAAATAGACCGACGGGGAAACCTCTTTGCCATCGATGCTCGTCAATTTGATCCCTGTATCGAAGCGCTTCTCTTTTTTATCGGCGCCGAACGTCTGGCGGGACCAGCGTACCTCTCCCTCCATCTTAATTGGTTTTTTGTCTTCAGTTAGGTAAAATTCGATCGTGACCGCATTCCCTTGATTGAGACGTTCCTCCGATGTGAAACATAACCCTTCCACGCTCACATTTTTACAGTCGGCCACCCGCTGGAGATGGATATAATCATTGCCCTTTTCAGCTTTGTACTGATATTTGACCTTGGTTTTCCAATCGTAGAAAAAATGCAATTGAGATTCTTCGGACGGGTATCGTACGGACCTGCGCTTTTCATCAATGGTCTCGACCATGGCAAATCTCCCTGCCCCGCCTTGGCGGGGCTTTAACGATTAAACAATATTACCACAATTTTACCACGTCAAGGCGTGGTTTCAATAAAATGTTGTTCATCCACCAGGCCGGGTCAAAATAGTCAATTATTGGTAGCGTTGACCGCGATAGTCAATCCATCCGCCGGGTTGACGGCCTGCTGGATCGTGATGGGTCCAATGAATGGCCCCACCTTTGTCATTCCAGATGTATTCTCCGCGAAACGCGAGCCGTTCACCGGGCTGAACATCAGGCAGGCGCGGCGCCACATCAACATTGTGAGTCATGAGAAGCGTTTGCCCGCTGTCGAGGCGCAGAATCAAGCGCTGGTGGCGCGATCCTTGAGTGTCATCGGCCAACATCCTTTCGATCGTCCCTTGGGATTCGACCCAAACATCCCAACGCTTCGTTTGAAAAGCCTGCGCGATGAGTTGATCGCCCGTCAACACGATCGTTGATGGGGGATTTGACGTCTCTCTCCCGCAGCCAATAATGCCCGTGGCAAAAATAATGAACGTTAAGAAGAAACAAAGTTTTTTCATTAGCCGATGATTGCTGTCAACAGGGATCACCACAATTTCCTTTGAGAATTTTTATTTTGTGTGTAAACTAAAGTCTGAAAATTATACCATGCGTTGCTTAATCCCGGAATCTTAAAAACATGACATTATCGATCATCATTCCTGTTTACAATGAAGAAGCAACGATTGCCACCATTATTGAACGCGTACTGGCTGTCCCTCTTCCTGCAGGTTTTACCAGAGAACTGGTTATCGTCAATGATGGTTCAAATGACGGGACTCAGGAAAAGTTAAAAGCCTTTTCCCTGAATCCCCAATGCCGCATTTTTTCGTTGGACGAGAACCAAGGCAAGACCGCGGCGGTCAAGTTAGGCCTAGCGCAAGCGACCGGCGATTACATTGTCATGCAAGACGCCGATTTGGAATACGATCCCAATAATTATCCGCTAATGCTGGAACTGATTTTACAAGGGAAAGCGGATGTCGTTTACGGCTCGCGGTTTCAAGGAACGATCCAAAACATGACATTCATTAACCGCGCGGCGAACACAATTTCGAATTTGACGATCAATCTGTTATTCCACACGCGCATTACGGATTTTCATACATGCCTGAAAATGTTTAAGCGTGAGGCCTTGGCGGGGATCGACATTCTGTCCCACCACTTTTCCTTTGATACGGAGATCACCGTCAAACTGCTTAAAAAAGGCTACACCATCCATGAAGTTCCCATCCAATACAAAGCCCGGACCCGCGAAGAAGGCAAAAAAATCAATTGGCGGACGGCCGTCGAATCCTACCTTGTCCTGCTGAAATTAGCGCTGTTTAAATAAGAGGGATTTAGGAAATCAATGACCTGCAGAATATGAGAGGCGTTGAAGGTTGGTGTTACCCAAACCTAAAATCATCGGCAATTGATAATTCTGAATTGGGACAACGTTGATAATGGTAGGAACAAAACCTTCAATCTTATACAATTCTCTCGGGATGAGAAGAGCCGCCGGGATCTGAACACCCCTGCCCTCTTTCTCTAACTGCATCTCTACAATATCAGAGTTAAAATCGATACCGCCAGGGACTTGAGACGTATACGCACCCGTCATCGCCCCTTCATGATGTTCTCCACTCTGAATGGTCCCTGTTGGCCTAACAATTCTTGTTATTTCCTGCATAAAAATTTCTCTTAAAGAAGCTTTCTCCCAATTCCCGGGTAAAACAAAAGCCATGTATGTTTCATCCCCAGAGTAAGAATGAGAAACACCTTTAAATTCTGCTTTACGAATCATTACCTCGGTCACGTTCCTCGAAGGATTAAATCGTGCTGAGTAACTATCCATCCAAAGTTCATTGCCTTTCTTAAAATCCGGAGAGAGTTCTAATCCACTCAAATTCATTAATTGAAACGAAGAATTCACTGAAATGCCTTCTAAAGCTCTTTTCCTTGCATGAGATCTCCTAAAACTAACCTTTTCGGTTGCATCAAAATCCAATAACGCCTCCCTCACAATTCTTAATTGTTCTTCTGTAGAACCATACGCAGCCAAAACACCTACGGCTTCTCCATACGCATAAGAATTAGGAATTCCCTCCGGGCTCTGTGCAATCTCAAGAGCCACAGAAAGAAAAATATCTAACCGTTCCTGCTTCACTCTATTAAGGAAATTAAGAGGATCTGCATAAGTATGCACCCTCATAAAAGCTTCTCGTGTGGTTTCTCTGAGTTCTTGTTTACTCAATCCTGATATGTCCCTCTCAAGACGATCGAACGGTATATAATTTCCCGGTGTTGTTTTAGATATCATTGTGCATGCACCAGCAAGACACAACCCCAAAGCCAGCCATACTCTTTTCATGTCGGAAAGCATTGCTTGATCCCCAGTTGCGGAAAAAATCCCCATCATTCCAAGCGCCGTGGCCTGAATGCTGGGCGTCTCTTTCAACCCATCTTCTGGTTTTGCCCACCATACAGTCTTTATACCGTTAATCGCTGGATCATAAATTTTGGCTTCACGAATCGCCATCGTTCCATCAGGCAAGGAAACAACAAGGTCATTGATCCCATGTAAAATGATACTTTCAGTGTCCCGACCAATTGCTGTGGCGACTTCTCCTCCATAATAACTAGCTAAGGCTTGCCCAACCGCGATCGCATCAAAAGTTGCTAAAGCATGGATATGATCATTGCCCTCCACTAATCCGAATCCTAACAAATTCCCTTTTCCGTCGACTGTGCCGGCCCGTCTTTTTGTTTCTTGCCAAATCTTATAGGCCGCCCTTGGTCCAAACCATTCATCAATAACGTCCGGACCAAACGCTAAAATCGCATTCCACTGCACATCCGTGGCAAAATTCGGAGTAATATTAAAAACGTCGCTGTTCCTGACAAATTGTCCATCAACATAATCCCCGTACTTCCCGCCGGCATTAAAAAGATTCGTAGTCGGGTTAAACCCGCGGAGACGAAAATACTCCGCGATGCGATTATACGCCTGCGCATATTTTTCTGTATCCCCATAACCATTTAACGCACTGGCTCTCAACAAAGCGTTAAGGGCAATCGCCACTCTCGCGGCATGGGCATTGGAAATATCCCGATTAGGAATGCCCGTTGTGTCTGTCGTTTCTTTAGGCGCTAAATAAATTCCGCCATTTTCTGCCTGAAGGTTAATCAAATTATCTGCCATGTCTAAAGCCATATTGAACTCTGGAGAATCGACGGGTATTTTCTCACCATGCTTTAGATACGCTTGCTGTAAAGGACTGATGATTCCATACCAAGCATTGTCCCCGGACACAACCACAGGATTTTCCATGCCGGGAACAACAGGAAAAAGAAACGTTTCTCTTGTTGATTCATCAGGCTCTTCGGATGGGGTCACCTTCTGACGAAGTTTTAATGAGGCCTCCGGAGTATCAGTTCCTTGAACGTTTGGATTCAATCCAGCCATCCGCAGCATCGCAATCGTTTGGATGTCTGCTGGTGTCTTCCCATCATTCATCCCTTGTGTAGCATTTTCGAGATAGTCCGTAAACCCATGAATACGCGCTTGATGAATGATTTCCAGGGCTCTTTGAACATTGTAAATCGCACCGGCGCGCATATAAATTTCCGAACGATACCCACCTGTGGAATCATAAGCTTCGGGAATCATGTTGAAAAATCCATTCGCCCAAGTCCGTTCGTAGTCTGTTTGTAAAATGGCAAAGGCCTCATTCCGCATGCCTAACAAAATCATCAAAGCAGCAACATTGCGCTGGACACCGATCCATATCTCTTCTTCTTGAAACCCCATCATCTTCTCACTGTCTCCGATTTCATCCTTCTCTCTGGCAACTTTACCACCAATTTTAACACCATTTAAAACACCTAACCCTGGAATAAAATTATTTTGAAAAACGGCTTCCATGTGAGAGCGCAACTTTGCTCGTGGGATTAACGGTTCCAGACCATTTAACATCAAAAAGAGCGATCCCGGAAACGCATAAGCCATCACGTCATTCTTCCCTTCATAAACATCAAAATACGTTTGACCTTCTCTTTCCAACTTCTGGGAAACGCTGCTTAAAGCTTTTTGTTGCCATTCCTGATAACCTGTAATCACTTCGGTGTCGCCAACAGCTTCAGCCATGATCTTACCCATTTCCAAGGCAGCAATGGTTAAATCAGCGGTCATAATGCCGGCCCCTGTCATTCTCCATGTATCGAATGTCTGATCGGGGATTCCTCGATGGTTAGGCAATCCATCTGCGTCTGTATCAAAATCTTTCAGCCGATTTAATGCAGTTTTTACCGAGTCCCAAATAGTCTCCCCATTTTTCCCAACAACTTGTTTAAGAAATTTAGCGTCGAGAGCTCCTTGCGAAGTCTTGGCGGCATCAAAAACCATCAGAACATGTTTTGCCTGCAAGTCTGACCATCCCACATGATGTTGCCAACGAAGGTTACCGTCACGCGTCGTGTCGTTTACACCTGCCTGACCATCCTGATCAGGATTCCTGCTAATGGGACCCAAAAGAAAATCGTCAAGGTGATGCTTGGCTCCTTGAACAGGCCACAGAGGTGCCAAGTATCGGACAGTGGGACGAAAACCCTCGCCGGCATTGTAGGCTTGTTCAAGTTCACTACCGGAAAGATATTGAATGCTTTCTGAGCCAGGCAGTAATCTAAAGAACTCCCGAGCTTTTTCTATTTCATCAGGGTCATTAAATCCATATTCGGCAGGGAATATGTTGAAAAACGCTGTCGGCTCGTTACTGGTAACAAAAACATACTCGGCTTGGATAGCGACAAACGCCTTATAAAGTTGCGGAAAAAGCTCTTTGAGCATCGCCCCACCGTCAGCCATAACATCCAGTGTATTAAGGATGCGGTACACCAGACTTTCAGGAATGTAAACTTGTCCATCTTCAGTGATGACTATTCCTGAGGAGACAAAGAAATAGGTTTCGTTGATCAACATCTTTTTTAGAACATCGGACAATAAAGGATTATCGAGTATTCTTTGCTGCCATGTTTTGATTTGAGACTCCCACTTATCCATATTTTCCAAAGCATGCGAAGCGATCTTTAACGCATCATCTCCCTCAGCCCCGTAACGAGCAGTGTGATGTCTTTTGAATTGAACTCCATTCCTTGAATCAATAGGAAAATCCCATGCATAAACAAAAGGAATACTAAGATTCTGCCCTGGCTGTAATTCCACCTTGACGGCTAATGCGCCGGCCTGTTCTGCGCCGCTGCTGTTTGGGGTTGTGTCGTTTGGAAGTTGCCCCGTTTTGGAAAAACTGCTCCACACATCGTCCCCCTCGGAGACATCAATCGCTGTTGTATAAGAAACAGAAATACCCGCCAGCTTTCGGGTCACAAGGACCATTTGCCCTTTGAAGCGTGGATCTACTTCCTCATCGGCATCCATCACAACACCGACCAAACCTTCTGTTTCAACAACCGCATGTCTTTGATTTGCGCCATGCTTGGCAAAGACATAAGCTTCGGGATTATTTGGATCTCGCTTAAGCTCATATCCAGTCAAATTGGGCTGCGAAAACATAACGGAAACGTCTAAAGGTTGCTTTGTTGGATTATGGAGATCCAATCGCGTGATACTGACTGGTTCTGTGGTGGCGTCTAAGTTGCCAGGGATAAAGGGGGAAAATTGCACCATCGTAACTTCAACCGGCAATTGCTCATCTGTCGGATATATCCATGACGAAAAAGGAAAGGCTTGAGAATAAACGGCGCCTGCAGCTACCTCTTCTGCCCCTTGCCAATTCCAGGTGGCTAACCGTGGATCCTCGTCAGATTTGACTCCCAGAGGAACCGCATACGTTGAGCCATCAGCCATTTTAACAAAAATACTTGTTTGAGCTTGCGGAAGATGTTCTAAAACAGGATTTGCACTAAATGTGACATTCCGTGTTCGGCCCAAAACATCCCGCGAAAAACTTCCCGTTCCCATCCCACCGGTAATCCCTGCATTCCCGAACATTTCTTTTAAATCTTCCCCTGGCGTTCGAGGCAAATGCTGAGGGAATTCTCTATCCGCGGGAATAACCAAGGCCTGTGGGCTTTGAAGAAGCTGACTTACTGAAGGAATTTCTTGTGGTGTGGCGGGAGACACTAATCCCAATAATCCTGTTAAAGCTGCCGCTGCGATCCCCAGACCCTTGGCTCGCCAGGATAGCATGGCCCCATCTTTTAATTTGGCATTTCTCGTTTTTTTCCGTACGCTTTCTCCTCTTTGGATATCAAGCTTTTGTTCTGACCAGTCAACGCCACCGGAAAAATATTTTCGAGGAATGATTTGTTGTGTCCTTTCATCATAGTCTTCTTTAATAAAATCGAACACCCCTTGCTTAAAGGCTTGCACGTACTGCTCGTAGATTTTTTGATTAACGTCTTTGTCGGAAGTTTCAACGCCTTTGATCTTTCCTTGATCGGCATAAACTTGTCCCAAAAGTGTTTGTTGTAACGACTGCTTATACCACTTCGCAAGCAGCATGGAGTGATAAATCTGTCGTAAATTAGCAAAATGTTTTCCTTCGTTGACTTCTCGTTCGATTTCAGGAATTAGAACTTCTTGAACAACTTGAGAAGAAACGCCTGTGATCACATCCAAATCCTCTTTTTGAATATCACCTAAACCATGTTTGGTGCTGTTGCGGTTTTCTTCCAAGGCTAAATAATCCTCTTCCAACATCACTTTCAAATGAGAATCAACGATAAACGCTCCCTTGGCATGCTCATAAATCGTGGCTGTGCCTGGGACAATCCAAATTTTATTGAATGTATTGATCGGAATTTCTGTTGTCCCAAATTGTTCTTGCGCTCGTTTGTAAACCCTTTGCCAAAACTTTTTTCCTAATGCTTCTTCGGGATGCATTAACGAAGAGGTTAATTGCTTAAGCAAATAATCTTGTGCTAAAAGATCACGGCCCATTTCTGTCTGACCAAAAATGTCAGGCACAATGCGGTCTTTTTCGTAAGGAGAAAGGTTCACCCACATTTGGTCTTCCGGAATCGTCAAGGAGGCAAGAAAATATTTAATCAGCTTTTCACCCTCTTGGCGAAATTCTTCTCCCTCCAGCCCAGAATCGCCTTTGTCGACAATAAAATCGAATCTCAGAGGATCGTTAGGATCAATGTTAATGCCTTGGACAATTGCAGGGGTAAACGCCGTTGTAGAGTGCATCAGTGTCCCTGGGGCGGGTAAAATTAAAGTATTAGGCAAAGATTGGGCAAAGGATGGCGGAACAATCGTACTGATCATAAAAATCAGAATGATAAACAGTGACAGAATTTTGTAAATAGTATTTTTTCGGTTAAACTTAAAACCATTCATGACTTTAGTCCAATGATTGAAGTTTAGATGGGGTACTACATATCTAAGTATTTATATTTTTAAAAGATGTATAAAGTATACCATATTAGCGGGATAGGGGCAAATCTGTTTGGGTCGCTTGTAAAGACAAAACTAAAATGTCCTATTCTTAGCAAAACAGAAATGTCCTATTTTGAGGGTTCAAAATTTTTGAAAGTACCCCAAGAGCGATTCTTA
>JAGVNC010000089.1 GCA_020053475.1 Candidatus Omnitrophota bacterium
TAAAGACGTTTGAAGACACCTTGAAGTCCATCCAAAGAATTTTTGATCTCAAAGACGAGGATCTAAAGGTTTTGGGCTTATCCGATAAAGTCCGGCTGACCACCGCGGGATATCACGTATCCTTAGGCAAAGAAGCCGGATTAAAAAATTTTCAGAAAAGGTTAGAAGAAGGATTCCCCGCGGCGGCCGTGGAGAATATGAAACAGCTGTCTCTCGCGGAAAGGACGGCTCGATTAAATGATTTTCTTAATATTTTGATAACGGAAAGCTTTGACTCTGAAGCTTCGGCGGCACCAACCGTTCTCAGCGACGCCCCCGACGCCGCGATGATGGCTGATCGTGATCTGGCCCAAGACCTCCGTAATGCGGCCGGTCAAATGTTTAGCGAGGAAAGTTGGCAAATTTTAACGACATTAGGCCTGGAGCCGGACGCCCGAGCGTTACAAGTACAATTGATTGAGGCCGCAAGCTCTGTCGAACAAGATGGAGGGATTGAAAAATTCGGCGATCTATTAACTAGCCACATTCACTTTTGGAAAAAACTATTTGAGGCGAATCTGCAGGCAGGAACAAAACAAATCTCTCTAAAAACGTTGCAAACCTTAACAACAGACTTTCGTAATATTAATTTGCAGCGTTTCAAGCGCATTTTTGCGCTTTGGGTCCAAAATTTTTCCTCTGATACACCAGAACTATTATTTCAGGTTGCTGTTATTAATTTATTTACAAATACAGCAAATGCCACAAGGATAGAATTTTTCATGAAGGATGCAAAACTAGAAAAACGTCCAGAAGCCCTAAGGGAGTATACTCGTCTTTATTCACGTTTAACAAACATAACGTTGGTGCCAAATATTTTAGATTTTTCGGAAGCTAAATATAGAGAAATAAAAGCTGAGGTGCATAGCATTGTGGAGGAAATGAGCGATCTAATCCAGGCGATGAGCCATGACATTGACTTGGATATTCCTGAAGCCACTGTGGCTATTTTGGACAACCAACTACAGGCCACCAAAGAGTTAATCTCATTCGCTTTTTCTTTTACGGACATTGCCCGTCAGACGTTGGCTCAAATGAAGGACATGCCTGCCGCTCCAGAACAACCATCCGGAAGTGAAACCCCTCAAAGAGAAACCGACAGCGCGATGACGGCCAATGAAAACAGCCGTGATCGCAGCGGCTGGGGATTTGCGAGTGGGAGACTTACTTCCTTGAAAGAAAATTATAAACGTCAACTTTATCCTTACTTTCAAGATCAGGGATTATCTTCACAGGAACTCGAAGCCGTCCTTAGCGCCATCATTCGAATTAAAGAAAAGGCCTTTTTGACACGTATGGAATTGTTTGAAGAAATAGATGTTCAATCAATTCTTCAGTATAAACCCTTTAATATAGATCGATTTATCGCCAAAATTAAAAAAGAAAAAAGAACGTACGAAAATTTAAAGAATAAAAGAGGACGCAGGCAATTCACCGATGCCCAAATTCACAAATTATTATTTGAACGATTGATTCCATTATCTTTAATTCAATTTTTTATGAAAGATCAAATCAATAAAACATTTGCTACGTTTATTGTTCTACATTGGTCCGACCCCAAAGCTGAATGGGAGACCCGCAAACTAATCCGTGATGAGCTTGTTCGCGAGGGAGAATTGAATACAAGCAATGCTACACGTCTTGTCTTAACATGGGCTGATTCCAAAGCTGAATGGCAGACGCGTAAAGAAATCCGGGATGAGCTTGTTAAGGAAGTAGACCTAAGTAAAACCGAGGCCACTCGTTTTGTCTTACATTGGAGTGACCCCAAAGCCGAATGGGAGCTCCGTAAACCAATCCGTGATGAGCTTGTTCGTGGAGGAGAATTGAGTACAAGTAATGCCACTCGTCTTGTCTTACATTGGAGTGACCCCAAAGCCGAATGGGAGCTCCGTAAGCCAATCCTGGACGAGCTTGTTCGCGAAGGAGAACTGCATAAAACACAAGCCACATTTCTTGTCCTGGGATGGTCTAATCCAAGAATGAAATTGACTGCAATACAGAGAACTACTCAAACTCTCGCATCATATTTTCCTGGCCAAACGTTAAGAATTTTTCGATCTGTTTTAGTAAATAGCAGGCAAGCAAGCAAAAATAGATTTTATTCAGAACTTAAAGAAAAAGGTCTTAGCGATGAAATCATTGATGAAATATTTAAACCATTAGCTGATTATGAACAAAAACATACAGATACCCGCGTTGATGAGGGGGAAAGCGCAATGGTGACCAATGACCTCGGCGGGATCGATTTGAACACCGAGAATTTAGACTTAAAAACGCGAGGGGAGGAGTTTCATTTCACGATCCCCGAGCATCTGCAAAATATTCGCCCCGATTTGATCGATGGTGTGACGCCGGTGATCATCAACATTGTCCCCATCACCAATTTCCCGCTGTTGTTGGGATTGGCCCAGAAAGAAGAAGGCCCCGCCTTATCCCGTCTGTAAGACAGCATTCTATTAATGCTAAAAATTGCTTTTTCTGTATTTAAATTTTGTTATAATCAGATCATGATAAAAAAGGTTGTCAAAAAATCTCGCCTTAAGGAATCAAAAAATACTGACTTGGAATATTGGCTGCAGAAACCTCCTGAGGAGCGCGTGGCAGCGGTTGATTATTTAAGGTCTCAAATCTATGGAAACTCAGCCAGACTTCAAAGAGTTGCTCGCGTTATTCAACGCTCATCAAGTTAAATACATCATCGTAGGTGGTTATGCTCTTGCTTTTCACGGGGCCCCCAGAACGACGGGGGATATCGATATTTTTGTTGAAGCAAGCATTGACAACGCCAAAAGAATTATATCTGCACTAAAAGAGTTCGGCTTTGGAAACGTAGGATTAACTCCTCAAGATTTCAGTGAACCCAATCAGGTCATTCAATTAGGACAACCTCCCGTTCGGATCGATATCATCACCTCACTCTCCGGAGTTTCATGGGAGAATGCCGACGAAACAAAAGAAAAAGGGCAATATGGGAACGTGCCTGTCTATTATTTAAATCGGTCCTCATTTCTTACCAATAAACGCACCACTGGCCGCAAAAAAGACGCTGCCGACATCGAAGCGTTGGGCGAAGAGTAAATTCTAATCAAAATTGTCCTCTTGCCATTTTATTTTTGTTTGACAAATCATTTTAAAAGTGTAAGATAAGCTCGCTTTGAAAGGTATCTAACAATCTGCAAGAACAAAATGAATCAAAAAGCTCTCATCGCTGAATTTATCGGAACATTCGCTCTCATCTTTATCGGTGTTGGCTCAATCGCTGCCGACAATCTCACGTTCGGCCAAGTCGGTTTAACGGGGATTGCGCTGGCCCATGGGTTGACAATTGCCGTCATGATAAGCGCCACCGCTGCCGTCAGCGGGGGGCATCTCAATCCTGCCGTCACCATCGGATTATTTACTGCCAAAAAAATCGATCTTCAAAACACCATTGGATATGTCATTGCCCAATGCCTGGGCGCACTTGTGGCTGCCTTCCTTATTAAACTGTGTGTTCCAACATCCATCCTCAATTCCATTGGAATGGGGACGCCGGCCTTGGCCGATGGTATTACAATGTCCATGGGATTGATCACGGAAATCATTCTAACATTTTTCTTAGTGTTTGTAGTTTACGGCACAGCAGTGGATCGCCGCGCCCCGCAGGTGGGCGGATTGTTTATTGGCCTTGCCGTCAGCCTGGGCATTTTGATGGGAGGCCCGATCAGCGGTGCGGCCATGAACCCGGCGCGCCATTTAGGCCCTGCGTTATTAGGCGGCGGATTAACCAATATGTGGTTGTATTGGGTCGGACCTATTGTTGGAGGAATTTTAGCGGCACAGTGTTACAAAAGATTTTTGGAATAATTTTCAAATAAAAACACTAAACTCAAAACCCTAAATCCACAATAAATTCAAAACTCAAAATACAAAATAAAATTAAAAAATTTTGGATTTGTAATTTTGAGTTTATTTAGAGTTTAGAATTTTGCACCGTCCCTGCCGGGACGGCACGGGGGATTTTGAGTTTTTATTAAAAGGAATTATAAAATGCCTCAAACCGCAACTCAAGTGACCATGAAGGGAAATCCCGTCACATTAATCGGGAAAGAGCCTCAAACCGGACAAAGCGCTCCGGATGCCACCCTCGTGGCCAATGATTTATCCGAATTTAAACTCTCGTCACTAAAAGGGAAGAAAGTCATCCTTTCGGTTGTCCCGTCGCTAGACACAGGAATTTGCGATCTTCAAACCAAACGATTTAATAAGGAAGCAGAAAATTTAGGCAAAGATGTCGTTATTATCACCATCAGCATGGATTTGCCGTTTGCTCAAAAACGCTGGTGCGGAGCCACCGGAAGCAAGAATGTCACGACGCTTTCCGACCATCGCGACGGGAAATTCGGCGAATCGTACGGGATGTTGATTAAAGGCTTGCGCCTGTTGGCTCGCTCCATTTTTGTGGTGGATGCCAAAGGCGTATTGCGTTACAAACAAATCGTTTCAGAGATTACCACGGAACCGAATTACGAAGAAGTGTTGCAAACGGTAAAGAAAATCTAATAAGTTATAAGGTTTAGGGTTTGGAAGCGAGTATGGTTGTAAGTCAGAAGGAGTTGGGCCTAACCCTTTAACCATAAACCCATACTCGTCTCTAACCCTTGAACCTTTTGACTATTAAAAGGAGGAACCCATGGCTCACCAAGTACCAGCCTTAACATACGGATTCGACGCGCTCGAACCGCACATCGATGCCAAAACGATGGAGATTCATCACGACAAGCATCACGCGGCTTATGTCAATAATTTGAACAAAGCCCTGGAAGGCAAAAAGGACCTCGAATCAAAAACAGTTGAACAATTGATTTCCAACATCAACACCTTGCCCAAGGAAATCCAGGGGGCCGTGCGCAACAATGGCGGCGGGCATTACAATCACACGTTTTTCTGGACGATCATCGGGCCCAAAGGCGGTGGCCAACCGTCGGGTGAACTGGCACAAGCCATCAAAAACGACTTCGGCAGTTTCGATACGTTTAAAGAAAAATTTGCCGCCGCCGGGACGACACGGTTTGGCAGCGGATGGGCTTGGCTGTGCGTCAGCGGAGGGAAGTTGTCCGTTTGCTCGACACCTAACCAAGACAATCCCCTGATGGATGTTGCCGAATGCAAAGGCACGCCCGTTTTAGGGATCGATGTCTGGGAACACGCGTATTATTTGAAATATCAAAACCGCCGGCCTGATTACATCGCCGCATTTTGGAATCTCATCAAATGGGATGCGGTCGCTCAACGCTACAAACAAACATTATCAGCAAAACATTAATCGCTCTCCACTTCTTTCTCCTCGTCAACCGACGGGGAGAAAGAAGATCTCCTAGATGAGTACCAGCACCAATGAATTTCTCAGATCTGTTTGAAAATCAGAAAATACCCTTGACTCGGCTCTTGCATTTTAATACCATATATAGTGGTGTTTGGCGACAAAACGCTATATTTAGTATGTTGTCAACCCGGACGGCAGACACAGGGGAATTAACAAACAATCGAATTTTGTATTAAGGGCCATGAAATCTAACCTTGGCATTAAGTCTTTTTTTCGCTTTTTAACCGCACAAAAAATTTATTTTTTAGCATCAAGTGGAAACCCCACGGGTAAAACCCGTGGCACCTGTTTCCACATTTCGAGCTTCGCTCGACGCCCTTTGGGCGAAAAGCCATTCATCCACGGGCAA
>JAGVNC010000103.1 GCA_020053475.1 Candidatus Omnitrophota bacterium
CCTCTAAACAAGCAGGCAACGTCTTAGGGTCAATCACCAAAGAATGATACCGTGTCGCTTCAAAAGGATTCTCGATCCCTTGAAAAAGTTCTTTCGTGTTATGCTCAATCATCGACGTTTTGCCATGCATCAACTTTTTGGCGCCGACAATTCTACCGCCATAGACATAGCCGATTGCTTGATGGCCCAAACAAACCCCCAGGATGGGAATTTTGCCGGCCAATGTACGGATCACATCGACGGAAATCCCGGAATTCTCCGGCCGTCCCGGCCCGGGAGAAATGACAATCTTCTCTGGCTTCATCTTCTTGATCTGAGCAACGGTCAATGCATCATTACGATAAACCTGTAAATCAGCCCCTAGTTCGCCAAAATATTGAACAAGGTTATAAGTAAACGAATCGTAATTGTCGATCATTAAATACATGCTATTCCTTCTCACGGCGGATCCGGGCCCCTAGCGCCTGCAATTTTGAATCCAAATCTTCGTACCCGCGATCCAAGTGATACATCCGATGGATTTCCGTCGTACCTTTGGCGGCCAATCCGGCGATCACCAACGCCGCTGACGCGCGCAAATCGGATGCCATGACCGGCGCCCCAAACAAATGCTTGGCCCCTTGCACAATCGCGTTAGTTCCTTCTCGACGGATATTAGCGCCCATACGATTTAATTCTGCAATATGGATAAAACGGTCAGGATAAACTTTATCGTTGATGACGGTGACACCCGGGACTAACGCCATGAGAACCATGAACTGAGCCTGCAAATCGGTTGGAAACCCGGGATAGGGATGTGTTGTAATGCTCACCGGTTTAAGGGTTTGATTAGATTTAACGTAAATTTTCCCTTGATCCTGAGTCACCCTAATGCCAGATTGTTGCAAAGCATCCACGAGCGCCATCAAATGGGTTAACGATGCATTCTTGATAACAATATTATTATTCTTCGTCGCAGCGGCCAGTAAAACGTAGGTTCCAGCTTCAATCCGATCGGAAATAATTCGGTAGGTTGTTCCGTGCAATTTCTTGACGCCAGTAATGGTAATTTGCGGCCCACCGTGACCTTTGATTTTTGCGCCCATCGAAATCAGAAAATTAGCCAAATCTTCTACCTCCGGCTCACAAGCCGCCGAGTCAATTGTCGTTACCCCTTGCGCTAAGGTGGCCGCCATCATGACATTCGCCGTCGCCAATACAGAAGACCCAAACACTCCGCCTAAATAAAGATGATTTCCCTTCAATCGTTTGGATTTAGCAATAATGTACCCGGCGTCGATTGTGATGCGTGCGCCTAATCCGGCAATCCCCTTTAAATGCAGATCCACCGGTCGAACTCCGATGACGCATCCCCCAGGCAAAGAAACTTTCGCGATGCCCAACTTGGCTAAGAGCGGCCCCAAAACGCAAAATGACCCACGCATCGTTGAGACAAGCTTATATTCCGCCACATGACTGACCGGCCCCCTAGAAACAATCTTGAGTGTATTATTTTCAAAGTCGACGGCCTTCCCCAACGTCCGTAAAAGTTTGGCCATGGTGAGCGTATCGCGCAATTTAGGGACATTCTCAATAACACAGGGCTCATCCGTCAATAAAGCGGCCGCCATAATCGGCAATGCGGAATTTTTAGATCCGCTGACCTCTACTTCTCCTTTAAGACGCCTTCCCCCTTCGATGACTAACTTTTCCATAGCGAATGTTTATCCTTTCTCAAGTGAGTGCGTCGCTAAAATAATTCTATCGGTGCCTCGATAGTCTTTAATGAATTGAACCTGTTGATAAGAAGTCTGACTAAGCATCTGTGCAAGATCAACCCTTTGCCCATCGCCAATTTCTAAGGCCAATAAACCTTGATCCCTCAACAAGCGTGCGCCGTATTCGACAATCAAACGATGATAAAATAGGCCGTCCTTTCCTCCGTCTAACGCTGTATGTGGTTCATGTTGCACATCCTTAGGAAGAAAAGACAAATCGGCCGTCTTTATATAAGGAGGGTTAGAAACAATCCCATCAAAACTTTTCCCTTCGCTCATTAGCTGTCTCATGAATGACTGCATATCACCACAAACAAATTGGATGCGATCGGCCACATTATTTCTTTGCGCATTTTCCTTGGCTAATGTAATAGCTCCCGGAGAGATATCGACACTCGTAACAAAACAACCTTTCTGATGAACTGCGAGCGAAGCGAGCGAAGCGAGCGCAATGGCTACGTTGCCTGATCCTGTTCCCAAATCTAAAATATTCAACGGTGACTTGGACGCGGCCTTCATCTTTTCCAAAACACATTCAACCAAAATCTCTGTTTCCGGCCGCGGGATTAACGCACGCTCATCCACGTTCAAGGGGATGCCCATAAAATCGCAATGGCCAATGATATATTGCAACGGTTCACCGCTCATCCGACGCTGCTGCATCCACATCAAGCGTTCTTTATTTTCCTTTGTCAACGAAGGACTCCCCAAATAAAGATCGATCCGATTACAGTTCAACACTTCCGTAAGTATCAATTCTTGTTCTGTCATTTTAGCGCTTCCTGTTTCTCGGCTTGAATCAAGGCTTCGGTCAGTTCATCTAAATTCCCGTCCAAAATATTAATCAATTGATGGCTGGTAAATCCGATCCGATGGTCAGTTACGCGGCGATCGGAAAAATTATAAGTACGGATTTTTTCGCTACGATCCCCTGTCCCAATCTTCGCTTTACGGTCTTGCGATGTCTTTTCAAAATTTTGCTGAATCTGATGATCCAATAATCGTGCACGTAGAACACGCATCGCCTTCAAGCGATTTTTAAGCTGCGAACGTTCGTCTTGGCAGGTGACGACAATCCCTGTGGGTTTATGCGTCAACCGGATGGCGGATTCGGTCGTGTTAACGCTTTGCCCTCCCGGGCCGGATGAACGATAAACGTCGATAATGAGATCACTGGGATCGATTTTAACTTCCACTTCTTCCGGCTCAAACAACACAGCCACTGTCGCAGCTGACGTGTGAATCCGTCCGGAAGCCTCCGTCGAAGGCACGCGCTGGACACGATGGGCGCCGCTTTCCCACTTTAACCGCTTGGCGGCACCTTTGCCTTTGATGCTAAAAATAACTTCCTTAAATCCCCCCGTGCCAGACGCATTGCTGCTCATGACCTCGACTTTCCAGCCTTGACGGTCAGCATACTTAACATACATCCGGTATAAATCCCCGGCGAACAAAGAAGCTTCCTCGCCCCCCGTCCCCGCGCGGATCTCAATGATCAAGTTCTTATTGTCATCCTGCGTCTGTGGATTTAACAAATCGTCCATCTGGCGAAAAAGTTCCTCTTGCTTCTTTTGGAGGTCTTCTTTCTCCGCCCTAGCCAAGGCCTCGAACTCTTTATCGTGTTTATCTTCCAGAAGTTTTTCTAAATCTTCTTTCTGACGGACCACCGATTGGTATGCTCGATAAATGTTGACCCTGGGCGTTAAATCAGCGTATTCTTTGGCCAATTTTTGATATTGGGCCTTGTCGGCGATGATCTCTTTCCGGGAGAGAAGTGTTTCCAATTCAAGGAACCGTTTTTCTATCTGCGCAAATTTTTCAAGCATGAGGGATTATTTTCCCTTTTTATAACGTTTTTCAAAGCGTTCAATACGCCCCGCAGTATCTAATAACTTTTTATCCCCCGTAAAGAAAGGATGGCATTTGGAGCAGATTTCCACACGGATATTCTTTTTTGTCGACCGCGTATGAATCACTTCCCCGCAAGCGCAGGTGATTGTTGTTTCTTTATACTCTGGATGAAGGCCTGATTTCATTGTTTCCTACTCCTTCTTTTTTGATTATTTATTTAAGTTGTCTAGAAATTCCCTATTTGATTTATACTTCGACATTCTGTCGATCAATAGCTCCATGGCTTCGGCCGAATTTAAATCATTAATGGCCTTGCGCAAGAGCCAAACGCGCTGAAGATCTTCGGGAGTGACCAGATACTCTTCATGGCGTGTATTGGAACGCTTAATGTCGATGGCCGGATAAATACGGCGCTGGAATAAGTTGCGGTCCAGTTGCAATTCCATGTTACCTGTCCCCTTAAATTCCTCAAAGATGACTTCATCCATGCGGCTTCCGGTATCGACCAAAGACGTGGCGATGACAGTTAAACTTCCGCCTTCTTCGACCGCGCGTGCAGACCCAAAAAACCGTTTCGGTTTATGCAACGCATTAGAATCCACACCGCCGGACAAAATCTTTCCGCTATGAGGAACAACCGTGTTGTAGGCGCGGGCCAAACGGGTAATGCTGTCCAGTAGAATAACAACGTCACGCTTGTGCTCAACCAAGCGTTTCGCTTTTTCCAACACAATTTCAGCGATCTGGACATGGCGGTCAGGGGTTTCATCAAACGTGGACGCGATAACTTCTCCTCTAACGTTACGTTGCATGTCCGTCACCTCTTCGGGACGTTCATCGATCAGTAACACCATTAAAATGGTGTCCGGTTGATTGTGCATAATGGAGTTGGCGATCTTTTGCAACAACACCGTTTTCCCGCTGTACGGAGGAGCGACGATCAACGCGCGCTGTCCTTTCCCTAGGGGCGTCAACAGATCCATAATCCGCATGGAGATTTCCGTTGGTGTCGTTTCCAACACAATCCTCTCTTTAGGATAAAGAGGCGTCAAATTATCAAAAAGGATCTTCTCTTTAGATTTTTCCGGATTCTCAAAATTAACGGCTTCTACTTTCAAAAGGGCAAAATATTTCTCGCCTTCTTTCGGTGGCCGGATTTGCCCTCCAACGCTATCGCCTGTTTTCAAATCAAAACGGCGGATTTGTGAAGGAGAGATATAAATGTCATCCGGGCACGGAAGATAATTATAATTGACGCTGCGTAAGAAACCAAATCCTTCCGGAAGGATCTCGAGGGTGCCTTCCCCGAACATCAACCCTTCTTTTTCAGCTTGCCCCTGCAAAATTTTGAAGATTAAATCGGTTTTCTTGAGCCCGCTCAAACCGTTAATCCCCATGTCCTTCGCAATACGGCCCAGTTCAGAAATTTTCATGTCTTTCAATTTACTGATATGAAATTCCCCCTGATCCACGGAATCCTTTATCTCCTTGGGCTCTTTAACTTCCTTAGATTCCTTCACTTCGCTCTTGTCATTTTCCTTCTTCGCGATGACTTTCGCTTTTTCGGGGGAAGATTTCTCCACTAAATTTTCTTCTTCATTTACTTTCTTATCTTTAGTTGTAGTTTTTGCCATAAGTTATTCACCTGTTTTTGAGTTTCCTTTTTTGTCCCTTGATTATCTATGATAATATCCGCTAAACGGATTTTTTTGTTTAAAGGCCATTGGGCCTTGATGCGTTGTTCGGCTTGGCGAGACGCCATCCCCAAGGATTGCTGCGCCCGCTGTAATTGTTGACGCCGATTAGCTTTGACGACAATTGTTTGATCGGCCAATTGATCAAACCCCGCTTCGAATAAAAGCGGGACATCCAATACTACCATGCCCCCTTTTGCGTTATATTGTTGAAGTGCTTTCTTGATATCTTTTTTTACCAGAGGATGGACAATCTTCTCCAGCCGCCCTAATGCTTCTTTGTTGTTAAACACAATCGCCGCTAATTTCCGTCGATCGATATCTTTCCCTTTCAGGATCGCTGGCCCAAACACCACCACGACTTTTTTGTACCCAGGTCTCCCTCGTTGCAAAACGCGACGAGCCAATTGATCCGCATCAATCCCCCGCGCCCCTTTTCTGGCCAACATCTTGGCGACAGTGGATTTGCCTGTTTGAAAACTTCCTGTTAATCCAATAACAAACATTGATAGAGTTTCTTATACTCCTGCGCCGATTGCCGCCAAGAGAAATCCGATTCCATGGCGTTTCGGACAAACCGTTGATATAACGATTGATTAGCAAACACTTTAATCGCCTCATGCATCGCTTTTACAAATGATTCCGGTGTATAGTGTTTAAACAAAAGCCCATTCGCCTGTTGCGCATCGTGGTCCCAGCTTCTGATGGAATCGATAAGACCGCCGGTAGCGTAAGCCACGGGCAATGTCCCGTATCGCATCGCAATCATCTGACTTAAGCCGCAGGGCTCAAATGACGACGGCATCATCAAAAAATCACTGCCCGCATACACTTCATGCGCCAGCCGTTCATTAAATTCAAAGCTTAAGCCTACCTTCTTCGATGCCAACTGACGTAACTTCTTGGCATAAAGGCCGTCGCCTGCTTCCCCTTGGATGACAACCTGGATGTTTAACTCTTCAATTTGTTCAATCATTTTCAAAATAAGATCAATGCCCTTTTGGTGCGTTAAGCGCCCCACAAATCCGAACAAGGGGATATCTTGATCCAACGGAAGTTTCAGGGCTTTCTGCAAAGCGATTTTATTATCGCGCTTTCCTTCCCTGACATTGTCTTTGTCATATGGCGTGGGGAGAAAACGATCTTTCTTAGGGTCCCACACATCATAATCCAACCCGTTAAGAATCCCGACTAACTGATCATGGCGCTGTTGCAAAATATGTTCCAATCCACATCCATCTTCGGAAACTTGGATTTCCTTCGCATATTGTGGGCTAACGGTTGTTACCTCATCGGCATAAAGGATCCCTGCTTTGAGAAGATTAATCTGGGAATGAAAATCAAACGGAGCCGGGATCTTTAGGTCGTGGTCCAGATGTAAATGTCTTGCCTTTTGCTTGGGAAAAATCCCCTGGAAAGCAAGGTTATGAATCGTCAGAATGGATTTCAACGAACGATAAAATGGATCGTTTTTAAAACTTTCTTTCAAATAAACGGGAATCAGGGCTGTATGCCAATCATGGCAGTGGATCACGTCGGGCTGAATCTTCAACTGTTTTAAGGCCTCTAACACCCCCCAGGAAAAAGATTGGAAGCGTTCTAAATTATCCGGGAAATCTCCGGAACCATCGCCATAAATTCCCTTACGATCAAAGAACTCTTTGCGCTCGACGAAGTAAACATCTATCTGTTTGCCCAGATTGGCCTTCCACAGATGTTGTTCAACTTCTTTTAACCCAAACTTTTTAATATCGACCCCTTGATACCGGGGAAGAAAAATAGCGGCCTCAATTCCCAATTTTTCTAAGGCCAAAGGTAGAGCCCCGCAAACATCCGCCAACCCTCCCGTTTTGGCATAAGGATACACTTCCGAAGCACAAAAAACGACCTTCATGACGGGATATCTTTCATTTCGAGCCAATTATTACCAATCTGAATACACACCTTAATCGGGACTAATAAATGGACAGGATGCTCCATTTCTTTACGAATAATGCCAAACAAATCCTGCGTCTCAGACACCGGGACATTAAACACCAGCTCGTCATGGACACTCATTGTCATTTTTGCTTGAAGTTTCTGTGCCGCCAGGCGTTGATGGATGTTAATCATGGCTAACTTAATCAAATCCGCTGCCGAACCCTGGACCGGGGTATTAATGGCTTGGCGTTGGGCAAAATTCCGAACGGCTAAATTTATGTTTTTAATATCAGGAATATACCGACGACGATTGAGAAGAGTGACAACGTATCCGTCCTTCTCACATTTCTCAATGCAATCGTCCATATACTGCTTGACCCCGGCATAACGCTCAAAATAACGATCGATGAAATCCTGAGCTTCCCCTTGAGAAATCTTCAAATCTTTAGATAATCCGAAAGCGCTCATTCCATAAACAATCCCAAAATTGACTCTCTTGGCCGCATAGCGCATGGTGGTCGTGACGTCCTTCGGGGCCACGTCAAATATCAATGCCGCCGTCGCCTGATGAATATCCTGATCTTCCTGGAAAGCCTGGATAAGATTTTTATCTTTCGATAAATGCGCCAAAATACGTAATTCAATTTGTGAATAGTCCGCAGCGATCAGGATATGTTCAGGGCATGTCACAATCGCTTTACGGACTTGCCTTCCCAATTCTGTACGGATCGGAATATTTTGTAAATTAGGATTGCGCGAGCTTAAACGTCCTGTCTCCGTCCCTGTTTGATCAAATTCCGCGTGAATCCTTTGTGTTTTTGGATCCACTAATTTAGGCAGGGCATCAATATACGTCGACTTAAGCTTAGCCAATTGGCGGTACTCCAAAATAAGCGCCGGAAACTCGTGTTGTTCACCCAGCTTGATTAAAACGCTCTCATCGGTTGAATATCCTGTCTTTGTTTTCTTAATGACCGGCAGTTTCAGCCTTTCAAATAAAACCTGGCACAATTGCTTGGGAGAATTGAGATTAAACTCCCCGCCCGCCATTTTGTACAATTTCGTTTCCAATTCCTTAATCTTTTGATCGGATTCTTGCGAAAGTTTTTCCAACCAATTGCGATCAATGCAAACCCCTTCTTTTTCGATATCTCTTAAAACAAAGGTTAAGGGGATTTCTACATTCTTCAAAAGATCCAAAAGAGATTTCTCTTTGAGCTCTTTAAGGAATCGTGGATACAATGCCTCAATGAGTTTAGATTTTTCGGATAATCCGATTTGTTCCCCTACAGATTTCTTCAAATAGGCCCAAGCCAAATTGTTGAGCTGAAAAGATGTGCGGGATTGATCGAGCAAATATCCGGCCAGCATGATATCAAACGATTCCCCGGCTAAAGAACAATCAAGCGTTTCAAGGACTTTCAATGCATGCTTGAGATTATAGGTAACTTTTAATATCTTTTTATCTGCGAAAAGCGATTTAATCTTGTCAACGTCTTGATAATCCACGCTCCAAATATTCTCAGCATCTACGCCTAACGCGATTTGCCTCTGAGGAGTGAGTAAATCATCTGCCTCCTCGCTGACGGCAAAAACAAATTGGCCTTTTGCTTGCACCGTTTGAACAATTTTCTCTAAATCCTTTTCATTGCGAACAACAGGACTGGCCGCGTGAAGTTCTTCTGGGGGAGACATCTCATTGGCCCACTTCTTAAACTCAAACTCCTTAAACATGGCGAACAGCTGGTCTCGATCCGGCCCTTTGACCCGCAGTTGTTCCAAATCCAAAGACAATAAAACTTCCTTTTCTAAAATAGCCAAATCCCGGCACATGAGCGCTGTTTGTTTCTGGTCCAAAATTAGTTGATGGACTTTTTTACCTGACGGGGTTGTTTCTAATTTTGTTAATATGTCGCCCAAATGCCCATATTCTCCGATTAACTGCTTCGCATAAACCTCGCCAATCCCTTTTACGCCAGGGATATCGTCAACGGGATCGCCGGCTAATCCGATAAAATCCACGATGTATTCCGGGCCAAACCCGTAACGCTGGCGGATGTCCTCTAAGCCCATCAGTTGATAATTATTTTTTGTACTCAAGAATTTAACGTTTTCGCCAGCCAATTGATACATATCCTTATCGTCACTAATAATCACAACCTTAATATTCTCTTGGGCCATTTTGGCCGTGATCGTGGCGATCAAATCATCCGCTTCAAATCCTTCTTTCTCAAAAATCGCCAAATGATAAGCCTTTAGAATCTCCTTGATGATAGGAATTTGAGGTTGAAGATCCTCCGGCATTGTGGGCCGGGAAATTTTATAATCGGCAAACTTCTTTTGACGATTGGTCTTGCCTTTTGAATCGAAACAAACCGCAAAGTATATCGGCTCAAACTCTTTGAGGATTTTTTTAAGCGTATTCACAAAACCATAAACCGCGTTGGTGGCTTGTCCCTTGCTTGTGCGCATCTCGGGGATCGCATAAAAGGAGCGATAACAAACGGCGTGCGCGTCCATTAAAAATAAGGTGCGTTCGGGCATTTAACTTCCTAACATAGATTATTTGGAATTGACAATCGGTTTGTTTGGAATGGCGGTGAGCATTTTTTGAATCTCATTCTTGGCCGCATTTGGCTTTCCTGCACTCAACAGCTTAATCGCCTCATCTGAATGGTTTTTGAGTTTTTGCTTTGTCAGTTCCAAGATCGCTCCTTGGCGAGCTTTCATCACCGTAGAATTTTTAGGTGTTAACACTAGGGCTTTGTTATATTCGTTAATGGCCTGCTGGTACTTCCGTTTTTTATAATAGGATTGACCTATTTTGTAATGCTCTTTGGAACGATTGACCTGATCCGAAAATTCTTTTTGCACCTGGGCCACAACTTCTTGGGATAGCTCTTGAGCTTTTTGCGCGACCAGCTCCTCCTCATATCTGGGACGAAGTTTTAGCAATTCTTGCTTGGCCTTCTGCGCCCAAGGATCATCCTTATCCCCTAATTCATACCGCGACTGAAAATATTGCGCTGCGCGCTGTTGATCGCCTTTGTGGAGGTAGAAATAAGCCAGATTCAGATAAGGAGGCAAATATTTGCTATCTAACTTAATTGCTTCTAAATAATGCTGTTTGGCTTTGTCCGGTAGGCCAATTTGTTCGTAGAGAACACCCATGTCATTAAAGACGATAGGATTATTGAGCCCTAAATCTTTGGCCTTTATGTAATAATTTAAAGCCTCGTTAAAATTGCCTTTGTGCTGTTCCTCGTAACCTAAAGCCCGATACTGTTCTAGGCTATCTTCTTTTCCATCGGCAAATACGGAGGACTGAAAGGTAACGACAGATATGGCAAACAGAAGAGTTGAAAAAATTCGGCTTGTACGGATGAATAATTGCATCAATAGACTAATATATTCCCCTATATTTGGCAAGAAAAATTTTTTCAAGACGGCAACCCCTGTTGCAAGCCTTCTGTCGCTAAATCCGGCGTGACCGGAAGAGGTGTTTTCCCTTCCAACCAAGACAAATACTGATCTTTTTGGTCTGGTGCATTGATTAAGACCGCTCCAACCGGCCGCTGATCGACAATGAATAATTTCCCATATTTACCTAGAGCAGGATCAAATTGCTCCCACGAAGAAAGATCGGCCTTAGCGGTTGGTTTCCCTAAAACCGTGATCTGCCAATTGTCTGTATTAAACGCGGATTCATCAATCTTAAGAACATTAGGAATCTCTTGCCCTAAAATTTTAGCAGCGACCATCTTTCCCTGTTCGATTAAATCTTCTGTTAAGGTGCAACCATTATTTGAGCAAAGTTGATCAATGGCAAAGACATTTTCCACGTTTGTTTGAAAACAAGAATTAACAGAAATCCTTTCCGTCATTTGCAAAGGTGTTTCCTTCAACAAGCGTAAGTCTATCGGCGCTTCAGGGAAGATAATTGTTTGGGCCGCATAGATTTTCCCGGATTGTAACCGAACGGCGACGGCTTCCCCTTCCCCTAAAATCTCAGCAATCGTGGTATTTTCAATGATCCGTACACCGGTTTTTTCTAGCTGAGGGATAAGCCACTGACGGCATTCCAACGATAAACTTGCAAAAAATCCTTGAGCAGACGTCACTAACCCAATTTCCTTACCGTGCTGAGCCAACGCATGAGCAATCTGTAAGCCCCTCAATGTGTCGGACTGGACAAAAACACCTTCCCCAAAAGGCGCACTTTTAAGAATGCCTTTCACATCGCTTAACCAGTGTAAGGCATAGACACCTGTCTTATTGGTTCCCTTAATGTCGGGCCATACGACTCCCGGGGTGTCGGCAAAAACAAGAAAATCGTAATCGAGTTGTTGTTTCTCTTCAAAATGGATTTTTTGTCGAGTTAAATTAATCCGCGTAATTTTCTTTTCCAAGTGAAGATTTACTTGGGTGTCACGATAATAGCTTTCAGGACGGCAAAGTAATTGCGCCGCATTCTTTTTCCCCGCCAGAAAATCCACAAATAAAGATTGCTGATAAGGCAACGTGTCTTCTAACCCTACCCACGTTATTTCCCAAGGCTCCTGACTAGAGCGGAGCGAATCAATGATCCCGACAACGGCCGGAGAATTCCCGATACACACAATCTTTTTCATACAAACGTCCTCTTAGCTTGATAGAATTATTTCTTAATGGGCGCGCTTTCCCGTTGAGCCCATTGGGCTTTATAAGCGGTAACGGCATTGTTCATCAACATGACAGCCGTTACCGGCCCTACCCCTCCCGGAACGGGAGTAATATACCCGGCTTTTTGGCACGCTTGATCAAACTCAACGTCACCGACGATCTTGTTACCGACTTGATTAATCCCCACATCGACCACAATGGCCCCGGGTTTGATCCACGCCCCTTTGATAAAACTTGGTTTCCCGACAGCCGCCACAATGATATCCGCTCGCTTGATTTGTTCTTCTAATTTGGCTGTAGCGCTATGACAAATCGTCACGGTGGCGTGTTCCTTTAATAAAAGCAGGCTCACAGGTTTGCCGACAATCTCACTACGCCCAACGACGACAGCCTCTTTGCCACGCAACAAAACTCCCGTCGATTTAATATGTTCCATGACGGCCGCCGGTGTGCAAGGGATCATCGCGGCCTCCCCAAGGATCATTTTCCCCAAATTCAAGGCGTTGATCCCTTCCAAATCTTTGGACGCGCTGATACTCCCGGCAGCCAATTGATAATCAATCTGTGAAGGAACAGGCTTATAAATTATGACCCCATTGACGCTTGAGTCACGATTGAGTTGATCAATTTTTTGGAGCAGTTCTTTTTGTTTGGTATTTTCCGGCAAGTTGAGCAATTCATATTTAACGCCCACCTCATCGGCCGTCTTCATCTGTGAGCGCGCGTAAGACTGAGCCGCGGGATCTTGGCCGACCATCAGATTAATGATGCGCGGCACATCTCCTGTCGATCCTCGAAGATGAAGGATTTCCTGTTTTAATTGCTGCTTTAATTGTGCGGCCAGCTTGCGGCCATCCAATAATTGAAAACTCATAAGAGTAGTCTCCACCATTAGCTTTTCAGCAGAGCCAGCGATGAATTAAAAGCTGCTGACAATAATTCGACGGCGACTTCCACATCGCTTAACAAATATTTGTTGCCATCCGTCACTAAAAATGGCGCCAACTCGATCGTCTCCTGGCACAGGGAGCAAACTTTATGCGAAATGTCCCTCGCTTTTTGGCCGGCCTGTTCTTGATTGACGCCTTCCTTACGAGCGTTGACCACACCCAAGTACGCTTCGGCATCCAGATCCACCAATTCAAGGAATTGTTCTCTTAGCCTTTGGGAAGATGACAAGATATCCTTGATCTGTTTCTCGATTGGCTCGGGCTTTCCTTTCCCTAACGAATAATGGGCCACCATGGAAATAAGCGCCGCCCCTAATGCGCCGCTTAACGCAGCGGCTGATCCTCCGCCGGGAACGGGTGCGTGTGAAGCCAGAGAATCAAGATAATCTTTCAGTGATTGATTTTTAAAATTCGTCACGGTATTGTTTCGATCGAATTCGGGAATGTCCGTTTATCAAATGAAGTCTTCTAACGGGGATCGCTTATTGATTCTTTTTCATATTAACTGAAAGACATTATTATTTCAATAGGACTTTCGCCTTTTTCATGTGTGGCCTTTACAGGACTAGTGGGCGTCAAAAGCATCCCTTAGAAGATCAATGACGAATTTCTCTCCTTCTTGCGGTAAAACAGCCACCACGTCGAATCGCGCCTTGGCATCCTCCAGGCCCTTGTCTTGCAAATAATAAAGGGCCATCCGCGTCAGCTTTCGCTTCTTGACCGATGTGATGGACTCAAAAGGATGTCCCTGCTCCTGGCTTATTTTGGTGCGGACCTCAACAAAGCACAAGATGTCTTTGTCCTGAGCAATGATGTCAATCTCACCGAAACGCGAACGATAATTCGTTTCAATGACACGATATCCTTGCTCTTGCAAATACCGAAGCGCGATCGCCTCTCCTTTTTTCCCTAATTGATGACGATTCATATCAACGTGATGTTAAAGACAGAACGAGCGGCGATGAATCATGGAAAGGCCAAAATCACGGATCGCCTGCCGATGCCGCGTGGTGGCATATCCTTTATGATCCTTGAAGCCGTATTGGGGGAAAACTTGATCATAAATTTTAAGAATGCGGTCACGGGTCACTTTGGCGATAATCGAGGCACAAGCAATGGACATGCTTAAATCATCGCCTTTAACGATCGTTTTAAACGAATAGGGTAAATCAGATTTAAAATGCGGCCCATCGATTAAAAGCATGACGTGATGATCAATCAACGGTGAAATCTGCTGCTCTTTCTCATATTGCAGGACAAGATGCCGCACGGCCGTCGCCATCGCCAGGAATGTTGCCTGAAGGATATTGACCTCATCAATAACACTTTCGCTAATGATCCCCACACCGACATAAGCCTTCTCGTGGATTTCATAAAACGCATTAACGCGTTGATGTTCTGTAATTTTTTTGGAATCTTTGATGAGGTTGGTGAAACGGTGTTGTTTGAGCGCTACCGCTGAAGCTACGACGGGTCCTGCCAATGGCCCGCGGCCCGCCTCATCAACACCGATGATCAGCTGATAACCGTTATGGTGGGCTTGTTTTTCGTAGACCAGCATAACCCTTCTTTATTGGGCTTGCTCTCTTTTAATGCGGGTCCCCTTGCCCAATCGTTCGCGTAAATAATAAAGCTTCGAGCGGCCGACAATCCCTTTGCTGACAATCTCAAGGCTGTCAATGACAGGAGAATGAAGAGGAAACACGCGTTCCACACCTTCTCCAAAAGAAATTTTTCTCACCGTAAATGAACCTTTATAGCCTCTGCCCGTCTTACGGATCACCATGCCCTCAAAAGGATGCAAACGCACCTTGTCGGCTTCCTGAACTTTGACTTTCATTTTGATCGAATCGCCGACATTAAAATCCGGCAGGTCGCTGCGCAAACGTTTTTGATCAAGTTGTTTGACTTTATTCTCCACATTGGCATTCATGGATCACTCCTCCTAAAGATTTCACTCTTAACCAGGTTTTCTTGACAACAAATCCGGACGCCATTGTTGGGTCCGTGCCCTGGATTGTTCTAATCGCCACTTGTTGACCTGTTGATGATTTCCAGATAATAACACATCTGGTACTTTCATGCCACGAAAATTTGCGGGCCGCGTGAACTGCGGATGATCCAATAAATTCTCTTCAAACGATTCCTGAACCAACGATTCTGCCTTGCCTAACACTCCGGGGATCAAACGCGTCACACAATCAATCAGGACCATCGCGGGAATCTCGCCACCCGTCAGCACATAATCGCCGATCGAAATGGTTTCATCGACTAAGGCTTCCCGCACACGCTCATCGACCCCTTCATAATGACCGCAAATAATAATTAAATGCTTCTCTTGAGCCAGCCGCCGGGCCAAGGCTTGCGTCAACGGTTTCCCCGTCGGACAAGTCAAAATGACTTTCGCTTTCTTCCGTCCTTTGATTTTTTTAATGGCATCAAACAACGGTTGGGCCATCAACACCATGCCCGGACCTCCGCCGAAAGGACGGTCGTCGACAGTCTTTCGTTTGTCTTGAGTGAACGCGCGCAAATCATGGACATGGATCGCCACTTTTTTCTTTTCTTGAGCGCGACGGATCATCGACTCATTAAAAATCGGCTGAAACACTTTTGGGAAAATAGTGATGATATCAAAACGTATCATTAAGATTTACTCGCGCCTCAATTAAGATCCAACTCCAGCTGCGGATTTTTTGTGACATAAACAACGATTGTTGTAATTAATACAACACCTATTGAAAGCTGTCAATAGGTTTTGTTTTTCCTCAGTGAGGCTCTTGCTTGGAAAACTCATCGACGTGGCAGACTTTTTGTTCGGCGCCGCAAATCCCACAAACATAAAGATACGTTGTCCTCCAGCGAATCCCGCCGCGTTTGAGGACGTAATCTCGGCGCTTGATATCAATGACCCTAAAATCCACGTCCAGCGCGGCAACCGTACCGTCCTTAAGATAAATCGTCCTGCTTCCCTTTTCGGTCATCCCTTCAACACATCCGCAGGCATAACAATTCAAAAAATGCTCCCTATTGAAGTCCACGCCTTTGACATAAGCCTCGTCGATCACTTTGGTGAGCGAGGCGACAAGCTCCTGATAAGCGGGATCTTTTCTCAGATCGCTCTTTTGGGTTTTCTTCGCCATTATCCCTCCATGCGCACAGCGTGGCCACAATCAAGCAAATATTGGTTGAGATACACGGCGTCCTCAGGGACGCTCGCTGCGCTCGCTGCGCTCGCAAGAACATCCGAATTCTCGACGCTGTCCTTAAAAAAAACATCCACAACAAAGCGCCCGTGAATGTCTGTCTTGCTTTTATGCGATTTGACGGCAACCGCCGAACCCGCCGGTAAAAGCTTTTCCACGAACTTTTTGGCCTTCATCCCTTCAGGGGTAGCCAATTCTGGCGCGTTGACACCCCGCAGCCGCAGGCGCTCACGCACAATGATCCCAAACCCGGCCTCGATCAACACCAGAAGCGTGTCACCGTCAATGACGCGCTCGATCGTGGCCGCGTAAGTGTAGGACATCTCCTCGACGAGATCGAGTTGTTTAATGCCCTCTTTTTTCACCCACCAATTGACAAAAAATCCGCAGTCGACCAAGACGTAACCGTCTCGCAACTTCACCGGCAGCTTGGAGACAGAAAAAGTATTGAGTTTTAACCCCGTCGGGCGCTTGAGGGGCGAAAATTTTTTCGCGGGAGAGGTTGGCGCTTCCGGCCTTTCTTGGGTTTGAAATGCGCGGACATTGTGAACCAGCCGGCGGAGCTGTTGGCTGTTGAGGTTTTCCTTGAGGACCAGCCGTTCCAGGCTTTTGCGTGTTTTTTCATCCTTGACCGGCAAAAGCTCGACATGATCCGACCAGTCCAATTCCACCGGCATCGGTGGAATTTGATGCAGCGTATAAAATTTCCTCATCTTCAACAGAGTGTTTTCAGAAAATCCCGAGCCGTATTTTTTAGTAAGCGCTTGAGAAAGCATGGGAATGAGCTTCGCCCCGTACTGAGCACGGACAGAGCCATTCTGCTCTTCCTGCACGATGCGCCGGCCCGTTTCCCAGGCAAATTGAACCTGTGCCCGCCGGGCATCCGCGTAAAGCCGGGCGATATCATCCACCAGTTTTTGGAACCGGCCCTTCACCGGAAAATTGGTCTTTATTCTTGGTTGCTTTGCCATGAAATAATGAACTGATGATCATCCCCGATGCCTAGCGAAGACCCTTCTAATAATCTCCGAAATAAACTTTCCACGAATCATCCGGGTAATCTTCTATTAATATATTTTCTAAGTCGCCTCGCAGTTGATCATTAGCTTTTAAAACTGGATTGATTCGTCGCCGGATTTTACTGCTTTTCCCATAAATTTTTGATAACAGAATTGCAAAATCCAGCATTGCCTCGTGGTGCTCTCTGAGTTTCGCGGCTATTTCTAAATGTTTCCCTAATGTTAATCTCCTTATTTTCATTAAGAGTTCCCTCCCTGAATCAATTCTTATAGACAAAACGTAGAACATTCACGATTTTACCAGCGTAACAGTGAATTTGTGTCGAAATACATCATTTTTCACGGATTTGAGGGAGTTCTTCTTCATTGTCCAAATGGGAGACGTAGGTCGATAAAAACTCTTCCTGAAACTCCTCATAACGATCGTCGCGGATGGCCTCGCGGATCCGTTTCATTAAATTCACATAGAAAAAAAGATTGTGATACGAAACCAATCGCAGTCCAACAATTTCATTCACATTAATTAAATGGCGCAAATAACTGCGCGTGTATTCGCGGCAAACGTAACACGGACAGGCTTCATCGAGTGGGCCAAAATCTTGGGAATATTCTCCGTTACGGACGACAAGTTTTCCTTTTGAAGTAAAGGCCGCACCATGGCGCCCGAATTTCGTCGGGATGACGGTATCAAACATATCGACTCCCTGGCCGACAGCCTGGACAATTTGATCCGGATAGCCGACGCCCATTAAATACCGAGGCTTATCCGAAGGCAATAAAGGTTCCACCCCTGTGATCGCTTCAAACATTTCCCGCACTGATTCGCCCACACTCACCCCTCCGATGGCGTATCCATCAAATCCGATATCCAAAATTTCGCGCGCCGACTGCTCGCGCAAATCGTTAAATGTCGCGCCCTGGACGATTCCAAACAAATATTGCGGCTTATCTTTATTTTGATGCTCAAAAAAATAATCCCGGCAACGCTTGGCCCACTCAAGGGTCCGGGTGTTGGCTTCGCTGGCTTGCTTGTGAAAACAAGGATGCGGCGGGCACTCATCTAATGGCATCATGATATCTGATCCTAAAATTAATTGAATCTTAATGACGTCTTCGGGAGTTAAATAATTGAGCGATCCATCAAAATGGGAACGAAACTCAACACCATCGCGAGTTAATTTACGAAACTTAGACAAACTAAAAATCTGATAACCCCCGCTGTCCGTTAGGATCGGCCGGGACCAATTCATGAACCGATGAAGTCCACCGGCCCCCTTAATGATCTCCATCCCCGGGCGCTGATAAAGATGATAGGTATTGGATAAAACGATTTGGGCCCCCAAATCAATCAAATCTCCCGGGGTCTGTGTGCGCACAGCTCCGTGTGTCCCAACGGGCATGAAAAACGGCGACTCGATCGCACCATGGGCGGTTTTCAAAATCCCCAAGCGAGCTTTGGTTTTCTTATCTGTTTTTAATAGTTGAAACATAGAGGTCCCCTGAAATTATTAAAGGATCATCATAGCATCGCCATAACTAAAAAAGCGATATTTTTTTTGGATGGCTTCCTCATAGGCATGTTTCATTAACGTCTCGCCCCCAAACGCATACACCAGCATCAATAGCGTGCTCAACGGTTGATGAAAATTGGTGATCAAACAATCGATCATACGAAAATTGTATCCGGGATAAACAAATAAATTCGTCGCTCCCAGAAGCTTCTGTGTTTGGGCAACGCTCTCAATCACCCGTGTGCTGGTCGTTCCCACGCCGACAATTTTACGGCCTTGCTTCTTCGCCTTGAGGATTGTTGCCCACGTTTTAGCCGTTACCTCATAATCCTCATAATGCATCTGATGGTCACGGATATCTTTAGCCTCAACTGGTTTAAATGTCGCATAATTGACATGCAATGTCACATACGCAGGCGTGTGGCCTTCTTTTTCCAACTTGGCGATCAGGGATTTGGTAAAATGCAATCCCGCCGTCGGGGCGGCCACTGAGCCGTTGGCTTTGGCGTAAACGGTTTGATAATAGATATGGTCCAAAGGTTGGTCCGGTCGTCGGATATAGGGGGGCAAAGGCAAATGACCGATTTTAGGAAGATAACGGATAAGATTTTTCTTATTAAACCGAACAATCTTCTTCTCTTTGTCTATGACGCGAGCACGCAGGCCATTCCCGTCAAAACAAATCTCTTCGTCGGTTCGCAATTTGCTTAAAGGCTTAATCAGTGTTTCAAAGCAATACCCATCGGGCAGCGCTTTAAGAATAAAGATTTCGACGTTGCCTCCACTGTGGCGCTTTCCTAATAGTCGAGCGGGAATCACTTTGCTGTCATTGAAAACAAGGCAACTTGCGGCAGGCAAATGATTATGGACATCGTTAAATGTCGTATGAATAATTGTTTTGGTTTGGCGATGAATGACCATGAGGCGAGCTTGGTCACGTTGTTCCAGAGGGAATTGCGCTACTAAGGGCTCAGGA
>JAGVNC010000015.1 GCA_020053475.1 Candidatus Omnitrophota bacterium
CCTGTTTCCACATTTCGAGCTTCGCTCGACGCCCTTTGGGCGAAAAGCCATTCATCCACGGGCAAGCCCGTGGTATTCTGCCCTTCGGGGTTAATAAATGTATGATCCTTATATCCTGCCGCTTTAATGGATCTTTCAACAAGTGCTTGGTCAATTTTTCTTATTTCACCGCCAACTCGAAATAGCCCTTCTTTTGTTTCAGGGTCACTCATATAAACAATAACCGCCCCACCCAATTCAAATACACCAAACTTCGTAACAATAGCTTCTGGATCTACATCGGCAGGAGTTTCAGCTCCTCTTGGAAAGATGTATACTCGTAAGATACCTTTTTTAGAAGCTTTAAATATCATATTGTAAGGAATATTAGCTGTATGTAATCGATTGATAATTTCAAACGTTTCATCAATCAATTTTTCTCTATCGCCTCCCAAGACAACCGGGACAAACATCGGCCAACCTTGAACATAACCGACAAAGATGCCATTTCTTGATGTCAATACTAAATTCTCATTAAAAATCGGCAAATTAAATTCAAATGCTTGATAATGAAAATGATCAGATGAAGCAGCAGCTCCCATGCCATTAAAGGTAATGTTATACTCCTCTCTTCCTTCTTCATGACCTAGAGTCCAAATTGCATCCACGGCGGTTCGGAGCTGATTTCTTGAACGAATTTCCTGAAATTGTTCGTGTCCAAGAGGTGCATGATTAACGATGACAACGTGTCCTGATTCATAAGGATTGGGTTGCGGATAAATCGCCCACCCTTCATCAAGAAGAATTCCTCTCTCCTCATCTGGATGATTCTGATGACATAAGAAACACCCTGCCTTCCCTCTTTTAAGGACCGCTCGTTTATCTGGAGATCGTCTTGGGTTCACTTGGACCACAAATCTTCCCCTGTCTACATCATCATAGTAAACACCTAAATCCCCTTCTTTTGAGAATGGCACAGCCACACCCGCTTCAATCTGTTGGGCCACTAATCTTTCAATCCTCGAGGAAAGGGCACCATCTCTTATCTTCCCATCAAGAGCATCTTCCACTTGAACCTGTAATTCTCCCAACGTACCATTATTTTCGATCACAACAACTGGCCTTAATGCTAAATATTCTCCATGAGACAATTGGATCGTTTTTAACCTAACAAATGCCTCGCGAGAAACTTCTGGAGAAGTACCTCTTGCTTGATCACGTTCTAATATGGATGTTAAACGGCTTTGTTCATCTCGAGCGACATACCATATGGCATCCAGTAATTCGAGAATATTTGGTTGATCAATATGTGCATCTTCAATAAATATTGTTTTCTTCCCTTCCCTAAGAGCATCCCTGATTAATTGACTCACTTTGATCAACAATGCATTTGGTAACTGTCCATTTAACCCTCGCGTTATGGCATCCACTTCAATCACGGTATACTTCTTCCCCATAAGATATTTAGCTATTTCTGTCTTTCCACTGGCTATCGGTCCGGTGATCCCGATGAATTTAGCGTCTGATCTGGCTTTAGCTAAAGCAATGCATTCAATCATTTCCTCGGCAGGAATTAAGTTCTCCAATAATATTGCTGTAAGATTCCACAACATATGCACAATCATCGCTCCACCTACCATCGCAAGCACCGTGAGAAGGATCGTTGGTTCGAACACATATAATTGAAGTGCGACGTTTGAAGCTATGGCAGCAACGTTGAAAATTATTCCAGCAAACGTCGTTTCTAATCGTTGACCCTTGGGGTGAACTAAACCAAAGCCAATGGCATTTATCAAAGCAACGACTGCTAAGATGGAGAGCAATAAAATAGAAGTGATAGGAAGATGAGATACATTGAAAAGCAAGACAAATGTTGCAACGATTGGAAGGCGGGAAATACCTAAGAAGATCAGCGCACTTCCTACGGGCCTTTCTTTCCAGCGGATTTTGGATGCTTTAATCATGCCTAGCACCCCTAACTCTTCTATCACCCCGGATAAAATTTTAGCTGCTGATTTAGAAAATCCTACCCCTTCTAACAACTTATAACTTTCCGGTAAAGTGGCTGTAGGAGATCCGTTCCCGTTACCATGACCGTTACCGTTTCCATTCCCCAAATCTAATTGTTGCGCCACTTTCTTAGTCTTGTCATTTTCCGGTCTTACTAAATCACCAAGACTTACTAATAATTCTCTTGCAGCTTCGAACCCTTTACTAATATCCTTCAACTCCTTAAAATCATTGATCTTAAGTCCTCTCTGTCTCACATAGGCTGCTGATAAAAGTGTCGGAAACTGAGTCAAATCTCCATACACATCATCTGTATAAAACCATTGTTTATTCTTAACATATCTTCTCAGCTTGTTTGGTGATGCTTCCACCTTATCCCAGGCATCTACTGTTTGATATATTCTAAAGGCATTGTATGGCTTTCCAGTTTCTTGAGCATCCGCCAAAGCTTGTTTATTGAAATCCGCTTTAAGGGCCAGTGTTTCCCCTAGAAACGTCTGTCCCTCTTTTAATCTTCCACCAGAAGCCTCTTCCCCTTCTTTGGTTACTTTAAAATAAGTTCCACCTTTTTGACGTCCGGGATTTTCAACCAATTCAGCCAACATGTCAAGCTCTTCTCCCCTAGCTTCTGCCTCTTCTCTCTTGTGGACAAAATACATTAAGCCCTCAATATCTATGACCACATCGCTCCATGTTGTTACGTCATTAGCTCTTTGAGTATGGATAATTTTTACCCCTTGGGATTTGAGTAAATGCGCTGTAGAGTCGTGCTGTCGCACTAATCCTCCCTCCTTATCAAGGATATAACTAAAATCTACAAATGTTCCTTGTTCAGGAACTTCCCCGTGCCCAACGGAGAATATGGAACTCATCGGATCTAGGACAAAGCGAAACAGTCCTGTTTTCCTGTCTTTCTCAAGCCTGTGACCATAAATAATAGATGAAGCTAAAAGAATGATATTCTCTCTACGGAAACCATAATAATCATGATCATGTAAATTACGAGCGATTCTGCCGATAATTTCGGCGTTAACGTGCAGAACAATCTTCTGATTAGCAATTATTTTGTCAATCTCTACATCTGTCTTGCCTCCTGCTCTGGCAAGATCCTTTAAACGCTCTTTAAACTTTATAATTTGATTTGGCCCCATACCAAAATCTGACCCTCTAATTTGACCTGCACGTGCATGCCCTTCTGGATATCGGCCTTCTTTTGTCAGATTTCCATTTTCATCATAAACTTTAATGCCTTCACTATCTTTGTAACCCGCCCGCATTTTCTTTAATTGTTGAACTGTCTGCTCTCTTAATTGAGCATTAGGAACTGACCTCTCAAAACTGGCAAATATTTTTTTCTCTTTCTCCGTAGGTTGCGCCCCTGTAAGCACTTTACGTTGTACTTGCACGAGGCTCTCAACAACGTCAATCATTCTTACAAAAAACATTGCTTCTAACCCAAGCCGCGTAGCTGAACCGCCAAACATATCGTAAGGTGCATATTGATTATCAAACAATATCTCTAGGGCAGCTTTACGGAGCCTATCATATTCCGCTTCATTACTTTTTCTTAAATTATTTATAAATTCTTCTACCGTCCCATCTTGTTCAGCAGGGTCAACCGGCACAAAATCTTTTCTACCATGTTCATGATATTCCAGTCGATAATCATTCACAGAAAGGGCACTTAAAATATCATTAATATCGCCAATAAGCTTCAGATTTAATTGTGTGCGGACTAATTCCAAAATGACCTCTCGCATTTCTTCGAGGGTTTTCCCTTGAGCGAGTGATCCCATTTCCTTCCTTAATCCTGCCTCAGTAGCCCTTATTTGCTCAATACTATAAAGACCTTCTATCTCTTCGCGAACAGGGTTGTGGTATTCAACTAGCAATTCTAATTCACGTTGATGAATCCCTTCATAAGCGAGTGTTCGAACACGGCCACTTATTATTTCTCCTCCATCAAATGAGGCAGCATGGATTTCTTTCCTAAGTGCTTCCGCTTCCTCCAAATGATTTTCCTGCCATTGCCAGAGAGCTTTTAATGATTTTTGACGTTCGCGTTCGTTTAAATCATCCCACTCTCTGCCTTCAAGACCAGCCAAGGCCATGGCTTCTAATCGCCAACGGTAGATTTTGTATGCTTGCTGTTCTATTAATAGATCGGCATGCGTGATTCCAGCATAATTAAATACAGATTCCGGGACAATTAACGTCTTCCCATCATCTGTGATAATTCTGTTGGAACGAATGTGACGTATCGCTTCTTCTGGGACCACTTGTATTCTTGTTACATGATCAAAAACGGTATATGGCACGAGGATCTCAGGAGTGGATTGTGTAGATAATTCATTCTCCGTTAAATTTTCTATGGCAATCGTCTTCGTTATATCTCCTCTTCTAATTTCAACGCTTCCTTCTTCCGTTCCTCTTTCTGGGATCCCCGCGAGTTCAGATCTTGCCATATCTATAGGCTTTTCCAGTCTAATTTCAAACCCATACGCAGCATCAATGATATAGGTCACTCCAGTTGCAATCTCCCCATGGGCACGATAAACAAATGTAGATCCTCTGTGATCAACCCCTGCATATAAGGCTTGATTTTCACTGACTCTTCGAACCTTTAACCTGACTATATGATTGTTGCCTTCTTCATCATTAATCACTACTTCCTGTTCTTGAACAGGACCCAATTCATCTGCTTCTTCTGCGTCCTTAACTACTGTGTAAATATCTCTTTCATTAATAATGTCCGGAGTGTGATAGAAAGGAATTTCTCTTTTTTCGGCTTTCTTGCCTAAGACCCTGTTTATTTCTTTTGGCAATTCTTCTGTGGCTTTTTGCAATATAGCATAGATCAGAGAAAATCTTAACCATGCAACCCAGGAAGAACCTTTAACCCGGCCTGCCTCTTTATGATTCTCAAAAGTACTATAGGAGACATTGCCGCCTGCAAATCCTAAAATTACGAGAAAATAGATAAACATCGCCAAAGGACCAAATAAGGAGCCAAAGCTAAAATAAACGCCGGTTCCCAAAATGAATAAAGGTATGCCGACAAGAGCCAGCATAGATCCCCAGATCATCTCTTTTGCATAACGTTCCCCTAATGTAGCAACATCAAGCTTTACTTCTTTTACTGTCCGGATAAATGCGTAAATTTCTTGGGCTGCATAATAAACACCGGAGTAATGCATCGGGAACAGTACAACCCACAAGCGGAAATGAACAATCAAATCTTTTATTGTTAAATAAAATGCTGTCCAGAAGCTGCCCGTTCGGCTGAGATAACGATTGAGATTATGAACTGTAATCATCCACATTAAAGTGACGTTCGCAAATATAAATATAATGGTTGGTAAAAATGCATAGACACTGAATCCTGTAACCAGGATCAGTCCGATGGTGCTCACAATAGCAAATGGGGCGACAAAATAGTGAAACAAAAGACCTAATGTGACAAGTTTCTTATCATGGGGGATATCACTTCTTAAGTTTATAGAGAAAGAGTACGGATCAAGCTCCAATCGGGATGCGTTGTACCCATACCGTTTCTCCGTTGCCATAACCGTCTGCATAAAGGCAGGTCTGCCCCATTCATATAGACCATAATTTGTATGCGCTGTCCTGATTCCACCAGCGACAATATTAAAGACTTTTCGAATAAGATTATCAAGTTCTTGAACACCGCGGCGGAATGGATCCGTCGGTCTTTGATCTACTTCCTGCACCCATACCATTGCTGTTGAGTCTTCACCTGGAGAATAGAAGGCGGAAAGCATAGCCTGATGAACGAAACCCTTTCCATAGAAGGTAAGATGTTCTGGGATAGCCGATTGAACAGGACCGGTAAAACTTTCTTGGCCAACAGCATACCCGTCAATGACAGGAAACCCACTATTCTTGGCCGGTATCCTCATGCTTGGAAGGATGGCAGCAAGCTGATTATCTCTTCCAGCCAACGTTGCTTTGGTCAACGTCCATGGTTCTTGGCCAGGGCTGATCCAAACATAAGCATCTTGCATGCTTAATCTTCCGGTATAACGGTAAAGATTAGTAGCAATAGCAGGTGTTTTTTCTAGAATAAGACTATTTGATGGATCAATCCAAGGCAATGTCACGTTAAATTCTTTGGTTGTGTGGAGCATCATCGCAATCTGATGAAGGCTGTCCAACGCTCTCATCACATCGATATTATCTTTAGCGCCTAGAATGACATCAAATAAATGTTTTGCCCGCCATTCTAAAAATGCCTCTGCCCATTCATTGGGAGTCATTGTCTTAAATGCTATAAAGGCTGGATCCTTCTTAACAACGGTATCCAGTTCGGATATTCCCGGGGATTCAATTTCTTGGTTGAGAGCTGCAAAGAATGCATCAATAGTACCAAAACCATCAATCTTCCCTTTCTTGATCTTAGTGATATACATTCCCCAATAAAACACCTCGTTAAAAATAAATTGGTGTTGGTTATCCATAACTTGTTTATAACGCGGATAGGAAGTGACGAAGATGTCTTCAAAATCACTGCGGACAGGTTTTCCTTTCAATGTTTCAAAGGCAACCTCTAACGATTTGTATTTGCGTTCGATTCCTTTAATACTATAAAAGTAATCCCAATCACCTTCCTGGGAGCTGACATAAAGATGGTGTTTAATCTGTTCTTTATGCATAGACTCCATGGCCTTATAATCTGAAGGATACATTTCATTGAGCCAATCATCCAGCATCTGCACAATAAGAATCCTTACCTCATGCCTATTAGAGATCTTTGTGATTTCTTCATAAACGTCAATATTCTCATCAATTCTGGCAAGTTTTCTTTGAATAGCAGACCTAATTCTACGCTTTTCATCGTCTGCTAAACCTTCCACCTTTAAAGCATTAACAGCATCACGCATATTTACTATTAAAATTCTCCACTCCCCTCTACGTTCAGCAGCTAAAAATCCTGCCAAGGACATATTTCTTGGGCCATTCTCCTTACCAAACCATGATTTAACGTGTTGCACAAAACTTGTTCTGCTGGCAGAATTTTCTACGCTCTGCGAAAATCGTTCCCCAGCTGAATGGACAATCGATGTGACTGTTAAGATACGACTTAATTGCTCTACAGAAGGTTTCTTAATGCTTAGTGCCCAAAATGCATCAAATATTTTTTCGTTTGCGTAAGTGCTCTCAAATGTTGCAAACCTTCCTCCCTTTCCTAGAAGAGCTCTTTCCCAGAGATTTTCTTCTTTCTTGCTAATGCGTCCCGCATCCCTAAGGTTATGAATTAAAGTCAGTAAATATTCGACTAAACTTTCTCCCGTTGGAAGAAGTTCTTGATAATACTTTTCAATATATCTAAGTTCCTTAAATAATTTTTTAACCAGTTTCTCACCAACTAAGAATAATTTGAGTTTAAGAGCAATATAAACAAATGCACTATGAGAGCCGACTAAAGACAAAGCTATTAAGCCAACCGGAATAAATAAATTCCAGCCAAAATATCCGGCTATAAGCACACTGATCAACCCTCCACCAATCAAAGTCTTAATAACCCTCTTGGGAGTCGGCAGGGTTGTTCCAATTCTAATGAAGATCCTCCAAGGACTGGTGTATTGTCTAAATGTCTTAGAATGCAATTCTTGATATTCTAAAACACGTGTTCGGATGACTAGAGCAAAGTGCCAGAAGGCCAGGAATGTCGATACAGTCACAATAAGTAGGACAACTAAACTCGCAACAGAACCTAATCCAGCCCAGATAAGAATCTTAGCAATTGGTCCCGCGATGATAACACTAACAAGAAATCCATAAACAATCGAGGCTGCGGTTAACATGTTAATAAAGAACATTTTCATGCCGAATGAAGTCGCCCTTCCCATAAGGAGAAATGGGACCGCAAAAGAGAGTAATAAAGCGGCAATAGACAAGGCCCCTACTAATCCATACACGGCAAATGGGAAGAAAATAGTTCTTAGCGTTAAAAATGTTATAATTAATGCTACGGTTGCAAGCCGACGTTTCTTTCCTTCAATACTAAAGTACACAAACGGGTTCAACAGAAAACTAAATACCCTTCTATAGAGTTCTTTAATTCCAATCTTATTTAAACGAGCCTTCATCGCTGGGACTCTTCGTGTTAGGAATCTTGTAGAGTCCTCTTTCATGGCCGTCATTATGCTCTGCACAGCCCGATATTGCCCTATAGGCATAAGTTCTTTTCTGATTTGAAGGAGTCGGTGCATAAAATCCATCTCTTCAGGAACGGCCTCCTGCAATTGATAGCGTTCGACAACTTCATTCATCACGGCTAAGGTACTTGGGAAATATTCTCTAACTTGATCATTATCTCTAATGTCAATCTGAGGTTTTCGGTCAGGATTTTCATGTAATCCCTCATCTATTAAAGATCGATAGATATTCCATAGGTCTTCATCGAGGAACACTTCAGATAACTTGAGTTTGGAGTCTTTATCTTCCGGTCGTTTTGTAATTCCTTTAAATCGTGCAAATTCATTAAATGCATCCCCTGAAGTTTGAGAAAAGGTCAATAGATAGAACACGGAAACTGTATGCATATAATCTAATACTTGCTGACTCCTCTCTTCCACAGTATTTCCAAATAAAGTATAACTTTCATCGTGCAATCCCCTATCGGCTAAGAGAGACATGTAAGTAACTAGTGGATGCATAGCCGCTAACTGTCCAAATGAGTGTGCGTTTGTTTCTGTCGCAGGGTGCTGTAGTAATTTAAATAAGATCAATTGCCTTAAAGTTGGCACTTCAATGTGTTTCGAGATGATATCCAGCGTTATATCTTCAACGTTACCGGCTTCATTTGTAACTAAGCGCATCGGGTTCTTGGAAACTTGTTCTCTAACTTTATCGTTGAACACTGTACTAAACAGCAAGTCTTTTGTTTTATCTGAGATGAGGCCCTGATTTGATTGCAACAATCTATGTAAGACGTCGTCAAAAATCGGTCTCATGACAGCTTCCCTTAATAGATGTATCATAACATCATACATTTTTGTCCCGACATCCGCTTGGGAAGCTTGAACATCTTCATAACTCACGATTCCTTGTTGCATGAGACGTCTCAGTAAAAGCACCTCGCTGGTAGGTGGCATTTTGCTTAATCTTGTTGAAAATTGCTCTGCATCGACTGCTTTTAATAACCGATTATGGGCTCTTGCAACAAGGGTGTTTTTCAATCGCTCATAGAGCAATGCATTTTGTTCTTTATCTGTTAGATGTAAATAATTTTTTAAACGAGAAAGTTCACCTCCGATATCTGCAATGGAAATTATTCCATTATCACTCATATAACGGAAGGCAATAATGTATGGGTGCATATTTGTTAAATAAGCCTCACTGGTCGCTAACCCTAAGGAAGGAACTGTTGGAAATGCTCTAGGATTAACATTATGTTCATGCTCTAAAACGAGTTTTCCATCTTTCAGGAGCCCGATAATAAGTTCAGGAGCCCCTTCAGGTAGAATCATAGATAAATATCCTCTAAATTTCTCCATCTTACTGTCATCTGATATGAGTTGTTGTGTTGTATATAGAAATAGTGGACCCGGAATAAAGACCTTGTGCATTATGATGCTGTCCACAATTTCTGCTGCAAAAATATCTGAATTATAAGAAGAAAGATATAAGGTTTCGGCAATTCTTTGCTTAAGAATTTCTAGTAATTTGATTCTATTGATGACGGTGGCGTTGAGATTCAGAACTCGTGAATTTCTATACTTGCTTATGGCAATGACAGCAACAATCACGATAGTGACAATGGAAGCACCGACAAGCACCCAAACTGGCGGAATTATGTTTCTCAAAAACTCGCTGATGATGGGATCGAGAAATAAAATGCTTCCGAATAAAGACAAGACAAAAGTAAGTCCCAAAAATGCTGAGAGGCCTTTCCATATGCCCTTACCTACCCCCCACCATGCGCTTTTACTTCTTACATTCTTTTCACTCCCATTCTTTTTTCCAAGAAAGTTTGACACACGAAATGCTAAATATGACAAAAGAACAAAAGATGCAATAATTTTAGATTGCAACACCAGAGAAACCCCGGAGAGCCCCATCCCGATAATGGCAATCGGCGTTAAGAGACCGCCTGTAAAGACTAACTTAGCCGTTTGTGTAACTTTAAGTTTCCAAATTTTAAAGATAAAGAATGAACCTATCAATAACGCGTATAAAAGACCGATGAATGAAATGATTCCGGTGCTCCAGACGATGACGGGTGACTCGGAATATTTCTTCCATAAGTTGTTTTGCTTTCTAAATTCACTTTTCTCCTGCACAAAACTCAATCTATCTAGGGTATCTCCATTTCTGAAGATTTCGATCTCTTGATCTTTGATAACTCCTCTTTGTATACCGTTGTAGAACAATGTTCCTTTTTCTACAGCCCTTCTGACGCGGTCTAAGACATCATCTAACCCCTGACCTGCAGGCAAAATAATTAATTGATCTGTACTATAAAGACTTGTTCCTAATCTGTGGATGAGTTCTGCCTTTTCATCACCATCGTAGATTTCTGCTGAAAGGATAACACCTGGACGATCTTCGAAAAGGATATTAACGACAGAAAATTCTTGGTTGTTTCGGTTGCGGCCCCAGAAATCGGCTTTGCTCTTAACGTTAACACTGTCAAGCATACCGGCAATGAGATTTCGCGTAGTATCTGGATACACAACACGTTCTGGCAACCCAAAATTATTGAATATTAAACTGCTTTCGTATCCACCTAACCCTACACCCGATTGTTGAATCTCTCTGATTTGTCCATCCATACGGCTGTATTGATTAGCTATATTAAGACGTTCCTTAATATTACTATCTAATGCATAACCAACGGTTTGTCCTTTAAAGTGTTTCCCAAAGAAGTGTTCAACAAGAGTGCCATTTTCTTTATAATCATCATACCTTTCTCCAAAGGCAGCATCATAGAGGTACGTAAAACTCTCAACCGTTAAGCGGTCATCGCCTTCCTTGGGATATATTAAAAAGGTAATATCCCGGGCTGACCCATCAGCAGGATATCCTTGAGAATCATAGTCTATCGATCCTGTAAGAATAACTTTTAACTGCCCTCTTGGATTCTTACCTTCTTCGATAGACTTTGTAATGGCAAGATATGGAATGTCTCTATTTCCTCGGAGATACAACTCTAAGGCCTTAAATCTATCTACAGAATATTCGTTTGCAGGCAGCTGGGCTGGTAAGTTGAACAGGGAGATTCCTTTCGCTGTTTTAGAATAAATTAATCCGTTTCTAAACCGAGTATGGTTAGAAACAGAATCAATTTTTTCTATTCCATCTTCGACAACTGTTGCTACGGAGTTGTCGACCACATCATATAAACCTAATCTCTGAAGACCAAATCGATCTAATCCAGTAAATCGGAAACTATAAAGACTATTGGTTACAACAAATTTGCCGGAAGCATCTAAATTCCAATAACGTCGTACAACAACATTCCCTTTAGAATCTTGAATTTCTTGGTAATAATCGGTTACAGCTAACGACCCGTCCTCATCATTATATTGATAACTTTCACCCTGATATCGCAATTGATAGATTTCATTATATAATCTTGTCACATCCATATCGCGGATATCATCAATGGAGTCTCCATTCGCATAAAGGATATGGCTGCGGTCAATTAAACGGCCTTCTGTCCCATCGGGGTTAATGACTCTCGTTTCGGCGCGGTTCGGCACATCGATGTCTCCCGGAATCCCTTCATAAAAGAGCTTTACAACAGAATTTTCGCTGTATTCATTTCTGATATAGATACGGATTGGTCGGCCGCCCCCATCATTAATCACACGCACGATATGCACAAAATCAGGCAACAAGCTGTTGATCGTAATATTAAGAGTTGAATCAACAATTTGTGCATTCGAGTCGGTGAATGGGATCGGTGAACCGTTTTGTAAAACAGCTGTATATTCAAAATGAGGAATTTCGTATTTAGATAAACCGTCGTAAGTGGGTTGTCTTGATCGCTGCCTTAAGAAACCTTCTAGATATTCACTGCCGTTAATCGTGACCACATCATCATAAAGGACCAATTTCCCTCCTGCATAAGTCACTTCGGCACCAACTGTCTCAGACACGAGATCTTGATCCACATCGACGTTTTCAATGACCCTCTTGTAAAATTTACCGTTATGGACAAAAACGGCGATCCCTTCGTAATACAATTGAGGAATATCATTTGCATCTTTGATGCGTTGAAAACTATTGCCGCTTAAGTAATCCACTGTTTCATCAAGGACATAACCATTCACCGGATTAACGGCCAACTCAACGATTTGTTCTAATAGTCTGATCTCTTCAGGATCGGCATCTGTTGTTGTTCGTAACGCTTCTAACTGTTCTTGGAAGATGGCAATTTCATCAACCGGCCGAATTTTTGTTGCACGAATCAATGTTCCTTTATTGAGAGGCATATTGTCATCATGGAAATAAGTAATCCCTTCCCAAAGCCGAGCGCCATTCAAGCCCAATTGAGCGCTGCGTCGATAAGAAGTAAGCACGCGTCGGTCAAAAGAGCCGTCATCATTTCTAAACCCATTATATTTAAGGATCCTATTTCCTGTGTCGCCAATCACTTCTTGCCAAATATTGTCAACCAGAGTTTCTCCATCGCGAACTTTCTTGAGAATCCTACCGTTAATCTCGACAGTCGTTGTTTGCGTTGTTAGATCATAATCAACCGTCTTACTGTCGGCAAAAAGCTCTGTATCCACACCGCCTTCGACAATTCGATTTTCTGAGCCATCTGGAACATTGTATTGTTGACTATATGAACCATTCTCATCCGTGTAGCTGGTATAGACTCGTTTATCTTTGATCTCAAGCGTTGTAATATCATTATTTTGTTCTTGAATGACGCGGCTCGGATTCTTGGTGATAAATGTGAATGTGCGGGATTTATAAATATCCCCATAGAGATTCAAATCATCTCTGCGCCATGTTTGTGTTTCTTGACCGTCGATCAGCTGTTCGCTGATTTTATGGGCCACCGCAATGACGCGGTCATTGTTTAGATCAAATGTTCCGTCTGCTTTTAATCTGAAGAGATAAACCAAATCAGACGTGACGATATATCCCACTTCCGATTCAGTCACAAGGTCTCCCGCATGGATTCTAGCTAAATGATTACCGCCGACGCCAAAGAGTAATAATGTATTATCTTCTGCATCTTGGAGAATAATTTTCAACGTTTCTTCGTTCGCTAAATCTTCAGATGTGACTAAATAGAACGAACCGTCTTTTTGAACGACAACCCCTTTTCCTTGCTCCAAAGACTGTAACAACTCTTGCATTTGTGCTCCACTAACCCCCGACAATCGGTCTTGCAACTTACGAATCTCTTCTTGCAACGCTTGATGTTTCTTTGTTAAGAGTTCCGCCTGCTGATCTTTAATCTTTTTCTGAGATTCAATGAGTTGTTGATTATTTTCTTGTGGCGTTGGGACGATCACCGCCGCCTCGGCCTCTTGAGGCCCTAATGCACTTAAAACAGCGCCAAGGAAATTAATCGTCGGTTGCATAAACGTCGGTGAAAACATCGGAGATGGTAACGATGGGACAATGATGCCTTCCACCGCGGCAGGTAACGGCGCTGGGGCAACAGGTGGAACTTGAACATTCGCATTAAGCGTCGATCTGGCGGCCTCTGTTTCTTCGATCAATTGATCAAGCTGTTCGCCCCTTTCTTGCCCTTTGTTGAGTTGATTCTCAGCTCTTAAAACATCTCCTTCTGAAATCTCACTTGAGAACTCAACCAAATATTTTCCTAAATACGTGGTCAAGACTGGCACATATCCTGTAACGGATAAGTGCTTGGGCTCTGATCCATAAATGATATTCTTTTCATTGCGTTCCGGTTTCCCACTTAAATTTTCATCTTTAGCAAACGGATATCCTGTAAAGCCCACTAATTCTTGAACACCGATTGCATTTAAGACGGGTTCGTACCCGGCAATGATAAGTCCTGGCTTTTTCGCATAAACCAATTTCAATCGATCAGCAATATTCCTATAAGCATATCCTAAGCTCTTAACGATTAAATGGCCTGTTCGATAATGCTGGCCGTGATCCCCCGCCATCGACAGTAATTGTTCATCAACAGCTTGAGGAATCGGCGTAAAGAACCTCTCTAATGTTGGCTGAAGAGTACGCGCCACAATAAGCTCACTATCAATGATTAATCCTCCTTCATAGAATTCATCCCCTTCTCGAATCGATTGTGTAGAAACCTCTAAGGCAACCCGTTGCTGACCTTCAATGTCTTCAAGTCGTTTAGCGCGATCATGAGCCAAATCCGAAGGAATTGTAAGCATGTATTGACCTGTCGGATCGTCCGAACGCTGACTATATTCAAAGCCGGACTCTTCCTTAAACTGATACCCTTGGCTTAAATCAGTTGCATCGACAGGTTCAACTAAATCAGCGTGTGACTTATATTCGTTCCCGGCTTTAAGAGGAATAAGGTTGCGATGTTCCATAAATTCGGCACGTAATTCTTTCATCACATCTTGCCCTTCGGATCCAGCGTACACCTCAAGGACAACCTCGGTATCACTATCCACGGCCACTGTTTCTTGAGGTGGAATAAAATCACGAATTTTAAGCTTATAAAGTCCTTTTCCTTCGATATCCGTACGAATCTCCCCTCTCGCATCGAGCAAATCTTCCGTTTCAATTTTGTTATTAAGGACATTCTCTCTTAAAAGATCTCTTGTCGCAGGAATAGTCCCTCTGCCTTCAACGTGGATCGCTCCAAGGCCCATGACAATACTTGCTTCCCGCTCCGTCCCGGCGATGATCGCTTTGCTCCCAGGGACGAATGTCGAGCCGTCGGCAACATCAGGGAACCACCTGGGCACCAAAAAGAGATTGAAAAGTAACTGCATAAATATCGGGCCGCCGGTAACTTTGGCGGTTAACCCATTGACCACAGGCTTGCGTTCCGGACGGCCATATCGGTCAATTTTGCCTGTCTTGATCCAATCGATCTCGCCGTCCGTAAAGATGCCGTTGGTCAATCGTGCATAAAGCTCTGGCGTGACTTCTATCCAACCAACACTGCGGTTTGTAATAAATCCGTGATTTTCGCCATACCCGTAAAGGGTCTGCATGGTCGGGATGCTGGGCACCAGAATGATTGGGTAGTTTTGAGTGCTGCGGAAATCTCCCAACACGTTGGGGAAGTCACGAACGTCATTTTGCAAGATCACGTTGACTTCCCCATCTTCACCTAAATCAACACGATGTTGTTCGCCTTTGTAATTGACGAAGAAGTGAAAGCCGATTTGCGGCCGATAAAGGATATTGGCCGCGGCCCTTTCTTCCGGTGTCCTGTCAACCGCGGAAACGCCAGCGCTGAATTCGGCTTCGGTGATCGGGCGGGTAAACATTTTACCGTCGAACCGAATGGCCCCGCCGCCAGCCGCCGCTGTCAAGATCTGTTCGGTCAATTCATACGCGTAGCGGCCGTGAAAAACAACACGGTTTGTCCCCAGTTCAATCGAAACTCCGTCGAAGTCTTGTAAATATTCATAATTTTCAACAAGCGTTGTTGGCGCCCCATATAACGGTTCGTCCAAGAAATTCGGCGCGAAGATGCGGGTTTCATTCTCGCTCATCGATCGTTCAATGAAGACAGGAACAAAGATCGTATCGAACGTTTTCTTATAGATCGCGCGGCCAATCAACTTTTGCGTGTCTTCATCAGCGCCTTGGGCCTTGGCGGCTTCAATAGCGGCTGTGGCCGCTTCTTCCGCTTTTTCTTTGGCTTGCTTGAGTTGATCCGGTGTGCGGCCCCATGTCAATAAATTGGCTTCGAACCCGGCAGCGACATTCCCATTGGACACAGCGCCTAACCGCAAATCGACTTCGTCAGATAGCTGATGGACGATACTTAACGTCAGAGCATTTGTTCCATAAACATCATGAGACACACCCACATTCACTTTGGTTTCGTCATCGTTATAAACGCTGTATCCAACGCCATAGCTTGTCTTGCCTTCGATATTCGAATACGTCACATTTAGGTCGCCAATCCCAACATTGATTCCTTGTCGATCCGCCCCAAGGGATTTCTTCACGCCAAACGTGATAAAAGCAACACTGTCATTCATATAGTCATCATAAGCTTCTTGATGAATATATTTCAATGTTTCTGCATCGGTGTGTCCTAATTCTCTAGCGGTCGCCACAACCCCTTGAGCATATTGTTCAGCTTCTTGTTGGCGTTGTTCGACCGCGTCAACGTCTTGGCTCTTCCAGAATTTCAAATCTTCGACCGCAACTTTTCCGTCTAGGCCAACGGCAAAGAAACGGCTATGGCGGGCATTGAATGGATTGCCTTCTTCTCCATCTTGGAGGACATTGCCATCTGAAAGGTCGCCAAAATCCCCTTCCTGAAGGTCTTCGGCCGTAAACGTTGCAGCCAAATTATCACTAAATTTGTGTTTGAAGCCCAATTCCATCTTCTTGAAATCGGAATTGACTTGCGACGTTAAATCTTTCTTGACGAGAGGATCGCCCGTAACGGTAAATAGCTCTATCATGGCTTCCTGAGTACTAGTCGAATCGGCGAAGGAAATCTTAAAGAACAAATCATTGGCCTCATCGGGGCGAACGCCGATCAGCCCGCTAATCCCTTTAGTGACACTATCCGCATCCGTCGCCCGCACAGCCCCGGAGAGGAACCCATAAACAGTGCGTGTGTCATTTTCATAAGCCAAGACCGGCGCGAAGAGAAGAGAATATTCATCGGCGGAATTTCCATGGAATTCACCTGTTTTGGCGGACTTCACAAGATCTTCCAGGGTTCGTGTTTCGCGATTGGCGAGAACAAGAAGATTAAAATTGATATTGTCGTTTTCTTCCGGAGACAAATCCGCGCGTAACCCGAAATAATTATTAAATCCAGCGCCCGGCAAATCGAGGCGATATTTGCCGACAAACGCGGCAATGCCCGGCGCCAGATTAGATAACGCATATTGTTCTTTGTTGACGTATAGCTTTTCTTCCCCGTCCACTGTTCCCTTAATTAGGGTGCTGGATACAAATTCAACTTGGCCTTTATGATTGATCCTGATAAACCCGTCGACAGGTTTACCGTGGAAATAATCTTGGTCTCCGATACGGACATAAGGTGGAACAATTTCACCACGTTGGGTGTTAAAGGCGTTTTTGACAGCCATGATGGTCATTGTGTCTAATGGACGTCCCTCATTGGCCACCTGAAGAACACTTAAATATTCTTGCTGGGCTTGGGTCACCGCTTCATTTTTGGCTTCCTTCTTCGCGACATAGGCTTCAAATTGAGCTTGGATCGCCCGTGTCTGGGCTTCGACTCGTCGTTTAGCCTCGTTGACCACTTGTTTTAAGCGGAGTTCTTGAAGATCGGAATAGCCTAAATCGCTCAACCCATCTAACATTCGTTCCAGCGGATCAACTCTCCAACCGCGATAACCATCGACTACACTTAATTCATTCTTGGCCTGCTCAGCCTTCTTATTTTGAAGATCTTCGGTAAATTGAGTGAAATTACCAGAGAAAAATTCTTTAAGCTCTTCAAGATTCTTTAAAATATCAAGAATTTTTAAGCGCTCTTTGAGGATTTCTAATTGTTTAACATTCGCCGCTTTTTGCAATGTGATCAGTTCGATGATTTCCGCTTCGGTTAGATCCGGGCCATCCGCGTATTTTGCTTGATAGGCTAAAAGCAATGTCTTTAATTCGGTATCCACATACGTTAATTCAGCTTCATAGGTATCCACAAGAAGAGGAATTTGTACTTGGGCTTCAAGACTGAGTTTCTCCGGATGAGCTAAAAGACCATTCCAGAAGTCGATGGCTTTCTGAATTTGGGCTTTCAACGTATCCAGACCTGCTATAAATTCTTTAACCTGTTCAGGGCTTAATAAAGGTACGCCCGCAAAATCTTTCACACTTGTATCGATCGATTTTTGCAATAAATCGATGTCTTTTTGAACAACCTCAATATCCATATTGATCAACGCAATCTGGGCTTCCTTAATCCCGCCATATCCAACCCCAAAGTGATCGACTGGAGGCGTGTCATATATTTCCAACATTTTTTCAAAGATATGCACCTTGTCAGCCTGTTTTTGAAGCTTGAATTCTTGATTGGCCACTTGCTCTAAAGCGTAAGCATTTAGGACAGGACTGCTGATCGCGGTTTTCTTTGCTTCATCTTGCCAGAATTTTAAGTCTTTTTTGATCTTGGCCACATTTGCAGGATAATCCACATCGATCCATTTATGTAAATCTTCTTCTTTAAACGGTTTGTCGGTTGCCTTCTTCTTGGAATCTTCTAATTTGGCTTTCACAACCAAGGCATCGGCGATCAAATCGTTGGCATCGCCAAAGAAGAGAATTTCGTCTAATGTGACCTCTTCTCCAGCCAGGATTTTATCGTAAACTTTGATAGCATCGGTAAGATCGTCGATCAGGTCTTGAAGAGCGGCAATATCTTCCCCTTTAAAGAATGGGGATGTAAAGACTTTGCCTGTTAATTGCCCGATAATCTCTACGACAGAATCCGCGTCTTTGACAACGGCCTTGATCGCCGCTTCATACAATTCCTCTTTGGTGACGACACCGTCGCCGTTAAAGTCCGGGCCGGGGTCCTCGCCCGTAAACACGTCGGTCGTATCAGGGGTCGTCGGCCCAACCGGCCCCACCCCGCCTGTTTGTTGAGGCGTCGACGGATCGGCTTCATGGCTGTCGTTATCATCATCAACATCAACCGTCGGAAGGCCTTGTTCATGGATGCCTTCTTCGCCCAATTTAGCGAGAACGGCTTTGAAAATTTCTAATTCTTTTTCGAAATCGAGCTTGTTAACATCGAATCCATCTTGGGTTAATAAAATACCCAAAACAATTTCTCCCAATTTAATATCCAAGCCATGCATGTTGCGTTCTAGTTCGCGTTGATCCGTAAATATCGGAAGCAAGTTGCTAATAATGGCCGCTGTGTTGGGGAAGTGGCTTTCTAATTCTTTTTGCGCTTTAGCCAAGCCTTGGATCCGTTCTTCCATGGTTTCAAACGATTGCGTGATCTGTGTTTTCATCTGATCGATTTCACCCTGCATTGTCTCTAAGGGGGCGGCCAATCCCGCGACGAATTCTTGTTGAACAGGATCGTTCCCCGCTAAAGTGCTTAGGTTCAAATTGCCTTTCAATATGGCTTCGCGCACCGCACTAACCACAGGAGGTGTATGATCTTCGGGAATGCTTAAGTCGACTTCGCGGGTCAAAATATCGCCGGCCGCGGCTGTGGCGTATGTATCGTCTTGACCATTGGGCGAAACAGCAACTTTGTAAGCTACACGATCTAATAATTCTTTAAAGTAATTAACGCCGTTCACCCCATAATCAATAATCCCAACTTCCGGATTGGCCCCGGTATTATTTAATCCTTGGCCAGCGACGGACACCTTTGCCCAGATATCATTTTTATTCACAAATTCGGTAATGCTTCCTTTGCCTTCAACATAGGGTTTCCCGTCGGCATCATATTCGATTTTGTCTCCGGGGAATAACCAGGCGACATAGATAACCACGTTGCCGTCGGAATCTTTCGCAGGGATCGTATTAATATTATCTGGATAAAGAGGAAGCGAACGTCCCGGCTGATGATGCATCCCAGCGGGAACTTGGTCCGGAGTTTCTTCGATGAGGGCAAAATCACCTTCATTGACCACAAACGGTTCGTACTGTAATCCGGTAATCCGGGCGATTTCTTGAGGTTGAACAACTTCAAAGCCTTTCGGGAGAACTTTATTGCGACGGTCCATATCGGGCGTGATCCGTCGATGAACCTCACGGTATTCGCCCGGGGCCACTTTCACGTAATCTCGGATATACTCACCTTCGCTATCGACTTGGATCAAGCGACGGACAGCTTTCGTGCGGCCATCGCGGGTGAGTGTTTCATAGACATAAGGAATTTCTGTTTTAACTTTGACTTTTTCGTCAAAAATCGTTCTCTCGAAACTTTCCTGCTCAATCTGGGTCACATCACCAAAATAGGGAACAGAGCCACGATAATGGCCTTGGGCGTCAAAGACACGTAAGCGAGCGGTCTGGCCTTTAAGAACCGGCGAATTCACCGCTGAGTAAAGATCAGCGCCATATTGGGTCGTGATGATAAACGGACGCAAACTAACGCCTTCAAAATCTTCACCTAATATCATCCCCGGATAAACGTCCGCCTCGACAGGGTTTCTGCCTAAATAGTACGTGGTGGTGTTGGTGTCAAACGTCGTAATCTTGTCGCTGGCTGGAAGACCCATGACGGTAGTCCAAGGGACAATTTTATCGCTAAACGGATAGGCGGTAAGAGCCAAAATCCCATCTTCACGGGTCCGATTGCCACCTAAACGGTAGGCAGAAACTTCTAATAACTGACGGGCCATCATATTGTTAGGCAAAATATCCAATTGCCCGGGTTCTTGATCAAAAATGTCATATCCTGGCCAATCTTTAATGTCGTTCATGTATTCAACGCCGTTAGCGTCTTTCTCATAGACTTTGGCACGTCCTTCATATTCATATTTTTTCCCTTCGCCATGGTCGAAGCGGAATAAGAACGCCCATTGATCCAATTCATTGGCCGGGATTCCATCTAATTCGGATTCGGGAATAGCATTCACATTTCTAGCAGCATCGCCACGGTAAATGGCAAAAACATTTTGGGAATTGGGATTAGTTAAGTCTCGAATATATTCTTGTAAGAAGCGTAATTGATTTTTACCTGGGATATAGATGGCGCGGGCATTTATACTCCAATTCAGTTCATTGGCTTTCGGAGCGTCCCCAAATAAGCCACCGACAATCGGCAAGTTGCTGAAGACTGTACGAATCGCATCATTGATCGCTTCGGCCCATGGCATGCGCCAATCTGTTCCTTCTTCGACAGGGCCAAAGCCGATCGGTTTACCATTTTCATCAAATTTGACTTTTGGATTTGCTTTTAATGTGTCGACGAAATCGGTGAATAATCGATGGGCGACATTGAATTCATCATCCGAAAGAACGATCCAACCACCCCGTTCTTTCACATCGGCAAACCGGATATCTTGCGTGGCTAACTCGGCAATTTCTTCAACAGCTTTGATCCAGAAAATGCCGCCCAAGAATTGACCGAATCCGGAATCTTCAATAATGTCTTCTGTCCCTAAAATGATCTTGGCGTTGTTAAACCATTCGGCGTCGGCGAACTTGACCATCATCCCAATATCAAACGGAACGCCCCATGTCTCAAATAACTTGAGATTGAATTGGTTGCCATAGCCCATGTTCCAGCCGGCGGTCCCGATGAGGCGCTTGTCTTCTTCTTGAGAACCGGTCATATCTTTCATGCGTTGGATGTCGCCTTCGCGGATCGCTTGCGGATCGATTTGGGCGATCGCGGATTGGGAATCGATCTGGCCGATAATGGATTGTTCTTCATCGATTTGTCTTAGATCCATCGGCTTACCGGCTTCAAGCCGGGCCAATTTTGCTAATTGCTTGCGTGTTTTGTCCAATTCCTTCGCCGCTTTGAGAATCGCTTTACGCGCTTGTTGTTGATCTTGATCTAATTCTTTTAACTCATCTTGACGTTTGGCTTCAAGCTCAGCGATCTTCGCGGCATTGATTTGATCAAAATTTAACCCTTCATAAGGATCAGGATAGTAACCGGTGGCGAGAATCCCGATGATTTCGCCAGCTTCGATGCGATAATTACGAGGATAATACGCTTCCAAGTATTTCACTGTCTTTTCTTGCCCAGCATCGGTCACAAATTTCACAACCAATCCTTCTTCGACACTCACGACATCCACAATTCGTCCCGCTTCCGGCGCTCTAGCTAAACGGTCATTGAACCCGCCTTCTACAGTCTCAATGCCGGCGTGTGTATAAAGCAACCGTTCGTCGTAATGAGTGATGCCGTTTTGTTCGTTATGGGCGCGCGCGCGGGCCGACTTGTAAATCGGCGTTTGCGAGAAATACACCAGCGCGATGTCTTCTTGAGGGACGTTCAAGAAGGCGGCGACTTGATTCAGCCGTTGACGGGAAAGATGTCGAACGGGCGCTTCCGTCGGCTTATCGACATCTTGCACCGTCAGCGACAAGACCGCCGTGCCGTCGATGTGTTGGATGTTTCTCGTCTTAAGGATTTCATCTAACTTGTCCGGGGCCGCCGTTTGTTCAACTCCTTTGGTCGTGATGCGCTTGGCCTGTCCGCCTTGACTGACGAGGAAGTACGATTGAGAAATGTCTTCGATCACAAATCCACCGTTTCCATTAGAGACGTAACCAGATTCTTCCGGCGTCAATTCCACATGAATGACCGGGACAAGCGTCTTGCCGGCATACTTCGGCAGGCTGCGGTAATAATCCATGGCTAATTCCACCCAAGCGGCGAGGTCGCGGCGCATTTCTTCAATGGTAATATGTTCGATTAGGACTTCGACGGCATCATAATCGCCATTGCGAATAAATCCGCTGACCACAATATCCCATATTTCTAAAATCTTTAACGCTCGCGGTGTGCTTGAAACAGGGGCGGCAACGACAGGAGCAACCGGAGCAGCCACAGGAGCGGCGGGTTGGCCCGCTTGAGCATCATCAACAACATCAGCGCCTGGCGTTATTGTTTCGTCTGTTTCCTTAACTTCTTCCAAAACTTGCTCGGCGGCGCTAACGGCCTGAACTTCTTCGACTGAAGGTTCAACGCTGGCTTCACCTTCAGGCAATGCAGGCGTTTCACTAGGCTCGCTAGGTTCATTAGGAACGGCTTCTTTAGCCGCGGCTTTTTGATTAATGATCGCTTGTAATTTCTCGATGGCGGCGTTGAGTTTCGTGATTTGTTCGTCAATTGTCTCGATCGATTCTCCTCGTCCGACAAGAATATCGCGTTTCTCTTGCATCGCCGCTAACGCTTTATTGAGATTAGCCATGACGGTTTCAACCGACGCTTGGGGTGTCTCTTCGGCTTTCTGTGCGTTAACCGGCGCCGCGATGATTTTTGAATAATGCGCTGGGTTCACAAGGAGATTATTTGTCGCGATGGCGGCATTCACAAGCACAGGAGCCGTCCCAACATTGACCGGCATCGGCAGGGCCGCAACATTTAAACCAACAAGCGCCGCCGGAAGCTTTTTGCGTTCGGCTTCTTCCTCCCTAGCCTTTTGGGCCTCTTGCTTGGCCAATGCTTCGCGCATCAATCCTTTCAATTCGTCGCGTCGCATCGAATAATCATTGAAAACGGCCTCTATCATTACTAAGCGTCTGACAACTTTTTGGTCGATGAATTCTTCGGCCGTCGGCCTATGACCCAACAACGCGCCCGACTTAACGCTCAGGGCGGGTGAGGCCGTCATGAACACCTCGGACATGTTGATCCCAACGAGCGCTGCTGGGACATTTCGGCTATCTCTTGCTTTTTGGGCCGCTTCTTTGGTCAATGCTTTGTGATGTAGTTTTAACAATTTCATATACTGATCGCCCTTCACTCCAGCCATTTGGATTGCAAAATCTTGATTTAACAAATCGATGTAAATTTGAATAGCATCGGGATTATCGCGCACGCTGTCGCTATCGGGAGATACGCTGCCGGCCATCGCTGGTGTCTCTAAGCTCCCTAACAAAATGATCGCTGCAACTGCGGTAGTCAAAGGTCTTCGGAGGGGGTTGGACCTCTTTTTGTCTCTAGTCGCTAGTCCC
>JAGVNC010000061.1 GCA_020053475.1 Candidatus Omnitrophota bacterium
GATGAGGCATTTACCGGTGACTTTCGATTTTCAGAAGAATATGTCAAAGGGATTCAATCCGTAACGTTGGCCAAGATTAAAGAAGTTGCTAACAAATATCTTATTCCCTCGGCAGTCAATATCACGGTATTAAAACCAAAATCCGGAGAGAAAGAAGTTGTTTCTCAAGCGCAGGATTATGCCGTCGAGCCTATTGAAAAACATGTTTTATCCAATGGGTTGACGGTTCTTTTACGCCAGGATAAGACATTTCCGGCTGTATCCATGCGCGTGACGCTAGGAGGGGGCTTAAGGCAAGAACAGGCACAGATGAATGGAATATCGCAGATTATGAGCCTCACTTGGACAAAAGGGGCTGCACGGCACTCCGCTCCGCAAATTTCCCAAATCGTCGATCAACTAGGAATGTCGTTGGATAGCTTTTCAGGAAAGAACAGTTTTGGGTTAAGCATTACATGCCTTAAGGAAGATTGGTCCCCAGCGTTCAATTTGATGGAAGAGTTAGTCAAGAAGCCGATTTTCCCCGAGCAGGAAATCCAAAAGATTAAAGACATTTTAATCCCTGAGATCAAACAACCGGACAGTATTTTTTCTTTCTCTAGCCGGGAACTTAAGAAACTCATCTTTCCTGATCATCCTTATGGGTTGGATGAAAAAGGAACGTTAACCTCTTTGCCTAATATTCATCAAGAGGACATCCAGAAATTTTATGCCATGTTGATGTCGCCTGATAATATGATCATCAGTGTTTTTGGAGACATCGATCCTTCCGCCACATTCAAGCAGATCGAGCGGCGTTTCGGCTCTTTGCCGCTTAACCCTGTCACATTGTTTGCCCAAAAGCCTGCCCCCATTACAGCGCAGGAAAAATCCCTGGACATGGATCGGCAACAAGCCTTAGTCATTGTCGGATTTCAAGGGGCTTCGTTGGCCAATGAAGATCAATACGGACTGGAAGTCTTAAGCCAAATATTAGGGTCTGCGTTTAACGGCCGGTTGTTTAATGATGTGCGTGAACAGTTGGGGCAAGCGTACGTGGTGGGAGGCGCTTCGATTCCCGGCATCGAAACGGGATTGATTTATCTTTATGCCATGACAGCCCCATCTTCCGCAGAACAAGTCAAAAATTTGATTTTAGAGGCCATTCGCAATGTCCAGAATGAACCTGTTGGGGAGAAAGAATTAACAGACATCAAGAAATATTTAAAAGGCAATGCGAAGATTGACTTGCAAACCAATGCGGCGTTAAGCTTGACAACCAGTTTAGATGAGCTTTATGGCAAAGGGTTTGAGCATTATCAGCAATATGATCGTTTCATCGATCAAGTGACGGCTGCTCAACTCCAGCATTTGGCCCAGCAATATTTGGATTTAACCAAGGCTGTGATCGTCGTCACCACGCCGCCCTCGGCGAACCGTTAACCCCCTGCACTGCGCAATTTGGGGTTTACAAGAGGGGGAAAGAATGTTAGATTATGTCTGTTTTTCAAATGAACTTTAACCGGAGAGACGCATGACGCAATCACAGGCAGAGCTTCAATTTGCTCTCATTGATAAGTTGACGGGCAGAATGAATTTATTGCATGAGCAGGCCGAACGCGAACAGCTTGTCACCGAGGCGCTTGAAGAAGTTTTATCCAACCCGAAATTCCATCCAGAAAAAAAAATTTTCGAAAACCCGGAAGTCAAGGTTAAGTTTATTAAGGACTTTTTGGCATACGACATCGTCACGGATCTTTTATGTGATTTCGAAGTGGAAGACATCATTATTAATAACTTGCGTCCTATCTATATCCATCATAGCCAGCGCGGGCTAGTCTCGACAGGAAAACAATTCGCTTCACACAAAAGCTTGGAGTTATTTATTAAGAAACTTTTGGTTTTTTGCGGGCGTGTTAAACCTAGCCGGATCATGAATTTAGAGCTGCCTAACCTGGGCGGCCGTGTGAATATCGCGATTTCGACATTTGGCCCGCAGATTACCATTACCAAGGCCAAGGTCAATCCTTTAAGTATTATTGATTTAATCCGTCGAGGAACATTGACTCATGAAGTGGCGGCCCTGTTTTGGCTCTATTTGGAAGGCTTATCGATCCGCCCGGCGAATATCATCATTGCCGGTGGCCCGGGGGTCGGGAAAACGACCCTGTTGAATGCCCTGTTTAGTTTTATTCCTGACACAGACCGCTTGGTTGTGATCGAGGACACCCTTGAGCTAAATACGTTTCTTGAGGATAGTTGCTCACGATTGGAAAGCGATGACGAGTTGTCCCTGGCTGATCTTGTGAAAAACAGCCTGCGGATGCGCCCGGAACGGATTATTGTCGGTGAAGTGAGAGGTGGCGAAGCCCGTGACATGGTAACGGCCTGTAATATCGGGAAATACTGTATCGGGACAATCCATGCGCTGACATCGCGGGAAGCGATTATCCGGCTGCAGAATGAGCCGATGAATATCCCCGAAATGCTAGTCAATTTAATCGATGTGTTTATCGTCATGAAACGTTATCACGTCAAAGATAAAGTGTTTCGTGTCGTTGATGAGGTGAGTGAAACGAGCGGGATGGAGCATGTCAAGATCCTTTTGTCCCACGTTTATAAATATGATTATGATAATAGTATTCTACGCCAGGTGAATCCTTCCACTGTTTTTCGTGATCGTTTGGCGTCTCAATCGGGGTTAAATCCCCGAGAAGTTATGCAAGAATTATTGTTGCGCACTTTTCTCTTAGAGCAGTTGGACGAGCGTAATATGGGGACCATGAAAGAAATCAGCACGTTTTGCCGCGCGTACCATCGTAATCCATCCGGGACTGTCGCTGGTTTAGGGTATGATCGCGATGAGCTTTTGGGATTGAAAAAAGCTAAAGAAAAATAGTTGTCCTGCGCCTGTCCAGTTTTCCTCAAGTTTAGAGGAAACTGGGCTGCGCAAATCTTTCTAAATAAAAGTTAATGGTAACTTGCGCCTGTAGCTCAATTGGATAGAGCATCAGCCTACGGAGCTGAGGGTTGGAGGTTCAAATCCTCTCAGGCGCGCCAGTCTTCGCCAAAGTGCTTTCGCCTTTGGCTTCGCCTGGCTTGACCAAAAGCGAAGACTGTTGTCCGGCGAAGTCAAACACGTTAAGTATTTGACGAAGCCGGATGAATGATCTTAATAGGGATTCAACTTATGTCTGCCAGAAGGTATCAGTCAGGGTTTCCCCGTCATCGAAGATTACAGCGGCATCCCCAAGTCCCGGTCCATCAAAATTATTCATTTTTTGAAAGCCCAACACAGCTAAGTATTTTTCAATTAATGATCGAAGTGATGGGTGATCAAGTGATTGTCATCCGCAAAGACGGAAGGATTGTTTTTGTGAATGAGGCGGCCGCCATCAGCTACGGATTCCCTCTCCACGAGCTTATTAATAAACTGATTATGCAGTTTAACAAAGAGAAAATGAGTTTTGACCAATGGCGGAAAGAATATTTTGAGCCGGTCAAAAAAGCCGGCAAACCGATTTCTTTCACGATCGAACGCCGGGTGAAAGGTGGGGCGATCCGCAACATTGACGTGACAGCCGTCTACATGCGCTACGAATCCAAGGAATACATGCTCTGCCTTGCCCGGGACATTACAGACCGTTTGGCCCGGATCAAAGAGGTCAAAGAGTCGGAAGACAAATATCGTTTGTTGAGCGAGCAGGCGGGAGAGGCGATTTTTACGTTGAATTTAGAAGGCCATGTCGTTTATGTGAACAAGGCAGGAAAGGCGTTATTGTCGTTGCCCACATCGCGAATTATCGGATCGCATTTTAAGAAAAATATTGATAAGAGGTCTTTGGTGAAAGCCTGGAAAGATTTCCTCCGTGTTAAGCAGGGGACTCCGATGCTGCAAAAGGAACTCAATATCCGCGATAGCGCCCATCGTTTAATTCCGGTGGAATTTACAGCTTCGCCGATTTATCGAAATGGCCGGGTGATCGAAATTTTGATCATTGTCCGCAATATCGCTCGCCGTAAAGAAGTGGAGAGGCTTTTGCGTGATGCGGAAAAAGCGAAAGCGCTAGAATTGTTTATTGCCGGGACGGTGAACGAAATTCGTAATCCTCTGAAAAATGTTTTGGATAAGGCTCAAACAATCATCGACAAATATAAGCATCGGGATTTCGAATTCATTGGGTATCGGGAATACAAAGAAATCCTGCAGTCCCTTGAGGCGATGCGCGACCAGTTACAATCCTGTTGTGACACGACGTCGCAGTTAACGATGTTGAGCCATAAGAAGGCAGGGCTGCAAAAGCAATATTGCCAGGTCAATGCCGTCATCAAAGAGGCGATCAATCAACTCCGGCGCCATTTAGATGCCTCGGAGATTTCATTGAAATTGCAGTTGGCCGACCATCTCCCTGCGGCCAATATCGGGGCTGTCGAATTGACGCAAGTCATCGTCAATATTCTGATGAATGCTATTGAGTCGGTGACGGGGAAAGGGGAGATCCATCTAAAAACGTTTTATAAGAAATCGGAGAAGAAGATTCATCTCGTCTGCCAAGACACAGGCGCCGGGATTGCCCGGGAGAATTTACCCCGCGTGTTTGATCCTTTTTTTACCACTAAAAATAAGGGCGCCGAAAAAAGCCCGGGATTGGGATTATCGATTGTGTATTCGATCATCAAAGCCTGCAAGGGAGAGATTTCGATTACCAGTACCCTTCATAAGGGAACGACGGTGGATATTGCCCTTCCTGTTTTTGGTCAATCCAAGCATTTAGCCCATAAACAATTTTCTTAGCCCATGAACGATTATTTTATGCGCGAGGCCCTGCGGCAAGCCAAAATAGCGGCTGAAAAGGACGAAGTTCCTATCGGCGCTGTGATTGTTCACAACAATAAAATCATTGCCAAGGCGCATAACCAGGTCGAAACGTTAAAAGACCCAACGGCCCACGCGGAGATGATTGCTGTCACTCAAGCGGCCAATACGTTAGGTCAAAAATGGCTGACAGACTGCACGCTGTTTGTGACCATTGAGCCCTGCAGTATGTGCGCCGGGGCACTGGTACTGGCCAGGATTAAAAAAATGATTTTTGGGGCACTTGACCCCAAGGCCGGGGCTTGTGGGTCCATCCTCAACATCGCGTCGAGTTTTCAGTTGAATCATCGGATTGAGGTTGAATCAGGACTGATGGGGGAAGAATGCGCCGCGTTGATCCAACAGTTCTTTCAAAAGAAGCGGCAGTTGCCGAATTGATTTCAATAAGCGTTTGACACTTCGACGGCTTTAAAGCCGCTCAGTGTCAACCCTGAGTAATAATCGAATGGGTTGACAGTTCATTTTTGAGGTGTTAATATCGGGCATTATTTTTAAAGATACGGGAATAATGTAGAGGTTTTGGAAGCGAGTATGGGAATAGGGTAAGGCTGCTGGGAGTTGTTTTTAGCTCAACGCTTAAGATGAATGTTTATTCCGCTTCTAAACCTTACACCTTCTCACCAGATTTTGGAGAGGTGGCCCTTCGACAGGCCTAATGTAAACCTGTCGACAGGCAGGGAAGTAACGAGACAGCTTAAAGATTTCTCGCTGTGCTCGAAATCCTCAAAATTTACTTTGTAAATTTTGGAGAGGTGGCAGAGTGGCTGAATGCAACTGCCTGCTAAGCAGTTAGCTGCCGCAAGGCGGCTCTCGGGTTCAAATCCCGACCTCTCCGTTTTTAAGCATTTTTTACAAGTGGGCTTACAACAAATAAGCGTAGTAAAAATTTTGAGCATAAATTACTACAATTTAGTCTATTTTGTCATCTGTTTAAGCACATTTAGTTTAGCCTAATTGGTGACCGTACGTATCACTATGGTGAAATGCTGTTGAAGCTGGTTAATGCGATAAATTACTGTGAATCAGAAAGTTAAAGTAATTTTGTCATGAGAACCACCGCCAATATTTTAAAAATTCGCACGTTTCTATTTGACGCTCGGCGTTCATTAATATAAGCTAAAAACAGCTGGCGATGGAGTTCGCCTGATCTAAATTGAACCGCTCCATTTTTTGCGGACGCTAATAACTCCTACGATTCTGTTCTGGAATTGTAGGAGTTTTTTATTAGAGTGAGAAATTAATTCCGCGAGGAGAAACAATGGAAAATACTTTTGCAATTGCTTCTTTATGGTTGGGCTTGGCAGTTTTTTCAGCAATTATCGCTTATCACTTAAAGATTTCCATAGCACTTGTGGAAATATGTATGGGTATTGTTGCTGCTATAATGAATCATTTTTGGGGCCCGAATGCTTTTGGAAGCAATTTAGAGTGGCTTCGTTTCTTGGCATCGAGCGGCGCTGTTCTTCTTACTTTTTTAGCCGGCGCTGAACTTGACCCCAGAGTCATCCGTACAAAATGGAAAGAAGTCGTGATTGTCGGGTTTGTTGGATTTTTAGCGCCATTTTTAGGTTGTACGGCCTTCGCACGTTTTTTCCTTCATTGGGATCCGCGCGCCAGTTGGTTAGCGGGTGTTGCCCTTTCCACAACGTCCATGGCGGTTGTGTATGCCGTCATGTTAGAGACGGGATTTAACAAGACCGAATTTGGGAAGGGAATATTGGGCGCATGTTTTGTAAACGATTTAGGCACTGTGATTGCACTCGGGCTTCTGCTTGCTCCGTTTACTTACAAAACAGTGGTATTTATTCTCGTAAGCACAATCGTTCTTTTTCTTTTTCCTTTTATTACTTCACTGCTACATCGAGTTTATGGTAATCGAACCGCCGCTATACGGGCAAAGTGGGTCATGTTGGTACTTTTTGGTCTTGGTGCTTTAGCTACTTGGTCGGGAAGTGAGGCTGTATTACCGGCTTATATCGCAGGGATCCTCTTGGCCGAATTTGCCGTCCAGGAACACCATTGGATAACACGGCTACGAACCTTAACGGTTGGGTTTCTTACGCCATTCTATTTTATCAGGGCAGGTTCTCTTGTTTCAGTTGCGGCTTTGATAGGCGCACCGATGATATTTTTAATCCTTTTTACCGGAAAAGTTATTTCAAAAATATTTGGGTTATATCCTATCATCAGTATTTTTCGCAAAGATCGATCGGAAAAATGGTATTATACTCTACTTATGTCAACGGGATTGACCTTCGGCACAATTTCATCATTATACGGTTTATCGCATGGCATCGTTACCCAAGAACAATATTCATTCTTGGTGGCCACCGTTATTGGCAGCGCCGTTATCCCAACACTAATAGCCAATTTCGCTTTCTTCCCTCACCATCTACTTACGAAACAACCAGGCAAATTGATGTCCGAAGGGATTGATGAGGAATGATTCTACTGGAATAGACTACGCACCGGGTGCGTAAGGACTTTATGAAGATTGCCATGACAGGTTCAAGCGGATTCATTGGGACGGCGCTTTGTGAGGCGTTGACAAAAAAAGGTCACACGATTGTTCCCGTCGTCCGCACGTCTTTTGATCCGCAATCAAATGTTGTCCGCTGGGACATTCATCGGAAGTTCATTGAAAAAGAAAAATTCGAAGGCTGCGATGCGGTCATTCATTTGGCGGGGGCAAATATTGCCAGAAAGCGTTGGAGCAAGTCTTATAAACAAGAAATTTTAGCCAGTCGCGTCGAGGGGACAAATCTGTTGTGCGACGCCTTGTCAGGGCTAAAAAATCCTCCTAATGTTTTATTGTCGGGATCGGCCATTGGGGTTTATGGTTCTGTTGCCGGCGATCAGCATATCGATGAAAATTCTCCTTGCGGGCAGGATTTTTTAGCCAGCGTCTGTCAGCAGTGGGAAAAGGCCACGGTTCCAGCACAGCAAGCCGGGATTCGTGTGGTTCATCTGCGGACAGCAACGGTATTGTCCCGGAGCGTTTGCAACAAGCAGGGTATCAATTCCGATTTTCGGATTTAGAAACGGCACTAAAGGCTTGTCTTAAGTGAGAAATAAAGGTATTATAAAATAAACTCAAAACTTCAAACCCTAAATCCAAAACAAATCCAAAATTCAAAATACAAAAGAAATGTTTTGTGTTTTAGTTGTAATCAGGAAGTGGAGTATTATTAATGGAGTAGGGTGTAAGGTTTGGAGGCGAGTAAGGTTTTAGGTTATAGGTCATTAGGAAATAACCAACGCCCACCAACCAATGACTATACTCGCTTCCAAACCCTACACCTTAAAACATTTTAATTATGTCCTATCTCGTCCTAGCCCGTAAATACCGTCCCCAACGCTTTGATGAAATGATCGGCCAGGAACACATTACCGACATTCTTAAAAAAGCCATCA
>JAGVNC010000048.1 GCA_020053475.1 Candidatus Omnitrophota bacterium
GACTTGGGGACGTTCGTGTTGAGCGTGCACAGGAGATCATATATTCGATATATCTTATTTTTTCTTCTTTTTTATCGTGTGCTTGAACTTCAAAACTGCAAAGGGTTTTAGACAGGATCAACAGGCCCGCCCTGGCGCGACTTCTCGAGGGATTGTCAGGATTGTTGCCTGTCGGCAAGGCATGCACAGCATTTTTTGATGATCAAAATTCAGAGCTTATCCCACATATCCAAAGGTAATTTCTTTTTTATCCCAACTTCAATTTCCTTGAGAAGCATCTTGACCTGTGGGACCGAATATTCTTTATTGCCAGGTAATGTAAGAGTATAGCTTCCATACCGCATATAGAAATGACCGCCACCCGGTTCAGGGGAGTTAAAGCCAAAGGGGGACATGGGGGGGACATGGGGACGCCCATGCATTCATGCGTTTCCCTCATTTTTCCGATTACCTTGTTTTCCGTATCTTGCCTGTTTCTCTTTCACCGTAAATCCAATTTTCTTTCTCGGTTTGCTTTCCACCTTCAACAGGTGATCAAGGGTAATTGGGACGTTCGTGCAGAGCGTGCCTGGCCGGTGATGCCCGTGATGAATGCTGTCTTCATTGTCGTCTACCTCTTAATTTTTATGAACCCACTATTCATCATCAGCCGTTGTTCTATAGTTTTTTGCTCACGAAATGAGTTGATAGGAAAAGAACCAGGCCATTTTGATGTATTCATAGACCACATTCCTTATGTTCTTCAGATCCCATGGCTGCGCTTTGGGCAGAGACGACTCTGCGCGTATAGGAACAAAATTGATTTGATAGGCGCCAGGGGCGGAATTGTTTTGCTGGAAAACATGGTCTGTTATCATCTTTATTCGGCGCATATGAGATGGGGAGCTGACAAAATTGGCCTTTTTAAAACCGGAATGATCCATGATCCGTTTGGCTTCCAGCACCTCGATATGCGATATGAGTATTTTCATAGAAACGCGGATATCTGCCGACTGGTCCTGGGTTTTGAATTTGAACCGCTAAGAGTTTGTTGATTGGTTTTTCTGTATATACGGCCGTATGCCGGGATAATGAGGTAATTCGCATAACCGGCGTCAAGGAGTTTGTTTGCTTCCTTTTTTCTTGCTTCCAAATCCGGCCCTATGAAAAGTACAATAGCGTCGGCTTTTATCGGCGGATCTGCGTAGTTAAGATAATGGGGCGCGTACAGGACGAGGATTAAAATCAGCGCCGAAATCGGCAGCGCAAAAAATAAGATCAGCTTTATATTGGTCATGGGCTGTTACAATAAGCATGAGATGGGTTTTACTTACCCGAAGAACCGTTTGTAGTCATCGTGATCGCCTACCCAAAACCACGTAACCGTATCTCCATCGAGCACGCCCAAAGATCGCACGCCTATCGTTATCCTTACTGACCAGATGCTTTCCTCGTGGTTGATGCATTTGAAGCGAAGAGAGGGATGAAATGAGTTTGCAGCCCAGAGCCGGTAGGCCTTTCTCGCACGCTTCCGCGTATCCAGGTCGAGCTTTCTGTATGTCTCCCAGAACGAAGGCAGCGTATTTGATTTCATAGCTCTTCAACATTAATCGGCGTTGCTTTGCCCTGCGAGATTTCTTCCCGCGCCTGTCGGGCGGCTGCAATGAGCTTGCTCTGGGAATTCCCAAAGGATTCATTCCACTTGAGTTCGTCTCTGATGTCTTCAATATATTGCTGCATATGCTCCAGGGCGCGCTCCTGCACAGTTTCCGGGAGAGATTCAATCATTTTCATCATTGTAATGCCTGCGCTTGTCGGCATAGTGTTATCCTCCTTTCCGTTAACGTTAATGATTGGATTCTAAACTCGACCATAAATCATGTCAATGACAAATAATGACGGGGGAGAGCTCATGGGGACGCCCACATTTAAACTTTCATGAAGGGGGACATGGGGACGCCCATGCATTCATGCGTTTCCCTCGTTTTGCCGAATATCGAATATCCCGCCAAACCGATTGGCGGGCCTTTGGCGGACATCGTGAAAAAGATTTGTTTCTGGCTCATGATTTATGGTTGAAAAAACAGAATATTGAACCGCTAAGTCGCAAAGGACGCGAAGTTTGGTTTTGATTTTTTCCCCGATCGGGTAAAACGATCAGGGAAAAGGCCAACGGCCTTGCTGGCGGCTAAGCCCAGGGACAATGGGACGTTCGTGCAGAGCGTGCATAGCGTTTGTTCTCCGGTTTGATTTACAATTAGAATTGTTTTGGTAAGCCGGCTTGTTTCAATACAGCATTGGCCGTGTGACGGGATTTGATGCGGTTGTCGATAACAAATTTTATCATGGTTATCGGGCTGAACCAAATTTCGTGATCACCTTTCCCGTAACGATCAAACCGACACCCTGCATCAAGCAAATATCTTTTTAATTCTTTAGTATAATCAGACATTAAAGGCCTGCAAATTGGGCAGTTTCAAATCTTCTGCTAAGAATTTCGAAAGGCACTTCATATTCCCGATCAATGCCGTTTGCATCAAGAAGCTCAGGAATCATTGTTTTCAATTTCTCGATAAGCCTCTCTAAATTTTCTTCCTCGGTAGCAAGTCCGGGAACGTCATCACTGGTGGCAATCCAAACACGCGCATCTTCATCCCATTCTGCCCTGACAAACAAAGGTTTTTGAATCATAATTTGACCTCTCATTTCGCTTTAGAATCTTGCGTAGTTCTTTCAGACCGAAGCTAACGTAAATCAAGGTATAAGTAAACATAAAAATAAGAGCTGTGTTGTGTTTTGAGTTTTGAATTTTGAATTTGAACCGCGCAAAGGACTATTATAGGGTTGCAAGGGTCGAGGTTAAAAGGCCAGCGGCCTGACGGGCAACGTTATTATTTCAGGTTATTCACTATCCGTTTTATACCGTCTTTCATCAGTGTTACGTTCCAGTTTAGAAGAAATCCAAGGTTCAGTTTTGACAGCTTGGGGTAAGTCAGCAACTATGCCTCATATGTAAGAGGATGTTTTTGTAAGAATTTAATCTTCGCGAACTTAGCGTCGAGAGCGAAGCGGGCGGTTTAAAGAAAAAAGATTGAACCGCCAAGTCGCAAAGGACGCGAAGTTTGGTTTTGATTTTTTCCCCGATCGGGTAAAACGATCAGGGAAAAGGCCAACGGCCTTGCTGGCGGCTAAGCTTTGCGGAAATATCACCAAACTGTCTTTACTGTTTTCGATTTCGTTATTTGTTCATCCCTTGTAATAAGGGCTGCATCGTAACATAGCGCCGTTGCGACTATCAGCTTGTCATGCATTTCCAGATCTGCTTCGATGTTGCTCGCCATTCGGAGCACATCCAAATCCAGCGGAGCAATCTCGAAGTTGTCCATTGCCTCTATCTTGGCAATGGTCTCTGCAAAACCCACCGCAACCCGCCCCTTTCTGGAGATGAACAGTATCTCAGCCATAACAACTGCAGGGACAATTATCCTTCCGTCCTCGGTAGTGCCTTCGAAAGATTTAAGTGCCTTTTTACTCAGGCGAGAGTCGTCCGTAAAATACCAGACAAGCGAATGAGTATCGGTCACATAGTTCATTGGTGTCGACCCTTGTACTCGTAAGAGAAAAGGGACTTTTTAGACTCTGCCAGAAGCGACTCGTCAATGTTGCTTCCTTTCCAGATTCCTTTGAGTGAGCCTCTTGCGCGGGTCGTTGTTGCCTGCCGGGTCAATTCGGTTCGCAATGTATGGATGATCCTGTAGAAACGGGGTAAAAGATTTTCCGGAACCGCATTAATCTCACTAATTAATTTCTGCTTATAGGTTGTTGCCATTCACTAACTCCTTTAAAAGAATGTGCGTCAGGGATACGCCGTAACGCACCGAATATCAGGGTGGAAGACCTTTGCATAACACCCCCTTTTGCCCGATTTCTGCGTCAGGCTCAAATTTCGCACGAAGTGAAGCTTCAGCGCTATCCTCGAAATACTTCAATGTATTCCTGCGGTTAAAATTCTCGCCTTCCTTGAACTTGAGCAAAATTGGATGTTCTTCAAAGGTCTCGGTGGATAAACTCCGCTAACCCACCCTGCGTTGCTACTTCTACCTTAGCTTGGTTGCCTATGTCAAGTCGAGACCTGCTTTAACTCCAGATCAGCATCATCTCAGGAACGTTCAAAACATTTAAAATTTCTTATGATTTTCAGAACTCATAGAATATGAACCGCAAAGGCGCCAAGAACGCGAAGGACTATTATAGGGTTTAGGGTTTAGGGGCAAGGGGCAAGGGTCAAGGTTAAAAGCCGCGGCCTTGCTGGCGGCTAAGCCCAGGGACATGGGACATTCGTGTTGAGCGTGCACAGTGAAAATAAGGACCGTTTTGAGTGTTGAGTTTTGGGTTTTAAGTTAGGAGCATTGAACCCCGCCCGGCAGAATTCGATGACGAGCGGCAGGCCGACGTAGCCCAAGCCGATTACGCCGATATTTAGGGTGATCCTTTAAA
>JAGVNC010000006.1 GCA_020053475.1 Candidatus Omnitrophota bacterium
CGTGCTTCTCACACGCCGCTTGTTTGACTGCTTTTATCGAAAGGATACTCCTTTTTTTCAGCTCTTTCTACTCAATCTCCAACATTTGAGTATAACTCTCTCAAGAGGATGATAGAGATTGATGGTGGAGAATATATTATAGAGGCATTCGAAATAATTAAAAAACTCACCGATTTCAATTCTTTTGAAGGCGTCAGAGAGACCTTTAAAAGCCTTGCCGAGAAATCCGAGGCAAGTGGAGAGCAGGCAAAGGAGCTATTTATGAGTGAATTGCCTTATGTTGCTTCACTCATCAGCTCGCAAGAAGACTTTAGAGTTTGGGCAGACCTTTGGATAAAATTTAATAATCTAACAACAGATTATAATCGTGAGACCATAATGTCGCTTTTTGGCAAAGATCCATACACAGAAGAGTACATTTTAAATTGGATTAAACTTCAAGGCGGTGATCCCATCTACCATTTTAATTTTTATTTACAATTAATTGAACAAAATTCCAGATTAGCGCTTCAAATTCTACAAGGAGTTCTAACGGCGGTTAGAAAGGGAACTGTTTCTGTCGATTTGTCAGAGGATGAGAAAATGAGGATCCTAGGGTTTATTAAAATGACCAAAGGTTTTAATCCGTATCTTTATCGAGTTTTTGTCCAAGAGGGGGAAGCCCCAGTTGCCGAATTTCTAGCTTTATCTGAAAAAATTCTGCGCGATGATCTCGGCCCAGAAGTTTTAGTAAATTATCAGGCGGAATTAAAAAAGAGAGGCTATAAACAACGCGGATTTAATTTAGCTGAGGAGATTATTTTAGCTGTTATCCAATCCGTTATTCCTGCCAGTGGAGCCTCTTTTGTTAAAAAGGGAAGCGTGAAAAGGCTTTTTAAGCAATATCTAAGCGCGGGAGATAGAAGGAAGGATGTTCCAATATCATTGCGTGGTTATTCTTTGGGAGGAGGAGAAATTCAGCGTATTGAGTGGCATGTAATGGAAAATGAAGTGTTGGACGAGGAGGGTAGAGTTAGAGATATTCTTCTAAGTTTACGTTATCCTGAAAAGGAAGACTTCAATGAAGGTAATCAGCAAGCCCGGCAAGACAAACAACTTTTTATAAAAGAACTTAACGGATATATACAAAATAAAAATGAAGATACGCGAGCCAAGGCATTAAAGGCTTTTTATAGATATGTGCGCCATAATGATCTTTTGAGAGAAAAGATTGAACAAATCCAACTAGGTGACTACACAAGCTTTAATTTGTTGGAACAACTTTTTCTTGATAAGGATAATCTTTCAGTGTTATTGCAAGAAATTTTAACTCAAGACATTGATCCAGAACTTTTAACCCAAAAAGGAACAGACACCATACGGAATGCTGAAGCGGTTAAGGGACAGATTGAACGGATTTGGAGTAATCCACAATTGGATGAGGATCAGAGAAACATAGCGCTTGAAAGGGTCCTTGCAAGGTTTGATAGGCAGAATATTGAAATGGTTCTTTTGCCATTATTGACAGAAAATTTATCTCTTTCAGAAGCTGTAAGCGATATTCTCTCTGGTGAATTGCGACGAAAAATCTCCGTCAACAAATTGATTCGAGAATTCTTTGAAGAGCCGATTAAGATAATTCAAGCGGAAAAGGCTAAATTTGAATCCAAAGTTGATGAAGAAAAAATTCGGCTTACATTTAGGGCTGTCAAAAGTGTCCCTTATGGTCTTTGGGGTCTTTGTGCAGGTGTTTGTGTGGCGAATGATATTAAAATGTGGCAAGACCCAAACTTTTATCTTTTAGCGATGATTGATGAAACGGCAAATCAGGCGGTGGGTTTTATTCATTTGTATCAAACCGAAATTAATGGGGAAAAAGTTCTAACTGTTCCCGGGATCGAGCCAAGTACAGAATTTTTAGGGCAGGTGGACGCAAAAACGATTTACCCAATGATTGAAGGAGCGCTCCGTGAAATTGCCCAAAAGGCTGGCTATACAGCGATTTATCTGCCAACAAGTGAAAAGATTCTAAGCAATCGAGTCGATATTAACAGAATAGCGAAGCGGAAAGGATATAAGAGGATTATCTTAAAAAAGAATATCCGCTGGAATCATAAACCCTCGCCATACCCTTTTAAAGAAGTGTATGAAATTCCATTGGAGGCACCAATGCAAGACAAAATTATAGATAGTGCAGTTGAGGAACCTGATAATGCACAGCTAAGCAATACTCCTGGGGGTATTGACTTAAGTTCTGGTAAATTACACCTAAAAGTGCAGGAGAATTCTTCAGACATCGATTTTTCTTTGGGTAGCTTAAAAGATTTACAGTCCATTCAGGTCAACGGCATTCTCCCGGTTATTATTAATATTGCTCCGGTCACGAATTTGCCGCTTTTGCTCGGATTGTCGCAAGACAGCATAGAAGAGCCAATATCTAAGCTTTAGCGAGGGCGTGCAGTCACCTATTTGCAGTTATCAAACAGGTTCGAAATTCGTCTAGTCAACCCCGCCATTCTTAAGCCCTTCGTAAGAAGGGCTTTTTAATTTTTCCGCCTTAAAATTATTGTTCCGTGATTCGACGCCCATCCCGGGGGGTTGGCCCAATCGCCGAATGTTGCCACCACTTCAAAATTCTCTTGAATGTAGTTAGCGATCAAGGGGCAATACGTTTTGCCGAATTCGCCTAATCCTTCTTCGGGGGATTTAATCCGGTTCGACAGAAGGACCCAGCGGACGTCGTGTTTTTTCAGATCGGCGATCACGTCTTTTTCCTGTTGAGGTGGAATGTTGATGTGATCAAAAAAGATCAGCTGAGGAGTGGGGCTTTGTTTGGCGGCCAGAAAATAATACAGAGGGTCATAGGGAAGGGCAGCAAAAAGTTCTTCGGCCTTGAGATTTTTGTTAAGAAAGCGTACGGTATCCGTGACTGTGGTAATCCAGGACGGTTGGTTTCCGACAAAAATGTCGGCCCGCGGCAGATTTAAGTGTTGTGCGGGAACTTTCCTTTGATTTAACGCTTGATACCCGCCCAGCGCTCGGGAAAGAATCACCAATAAAAGTGCCGCATAAAGCATGAGGCGGATCGTTTTGGTCAAGTTCTTTGTTCCAATATCAATCAACAGAAAGATCAATAGTAAACTAAATGGCGCCGACCAAAACGTGCGATAAAGAACGCCGCTGGCCAAATATTCATGGAGGTTCAGGACATAAAAAAGGGCAGGAATCAACAGCGCAAGGATGGTTTGACGTTTTTCCGACGCTAACATCGCTTCTTTGCGCGTCAGGAAAAGAAACGTTTGCACTGTTGAGAGCATAATAATAAAAGCAAAAAGGATGTTGGAAGGGCTCGTTCCTGTATTGATCAAGATGCCCCGGATCCATCTGATGAGCGCGATGAGAGGAGAGATATTGTACGGGTGGTCTTTGCTAAGATAAGGAAAACATTGATGGATGACATAGGAAGGCAGGGGATGGAGCAATCCATCATAGACAAGAGCGGTCACGATCGGCACAAGGAAGAGAGCGGCCATATAAAATATTTTTTTGGATCGATCGAGGGCAATGCCGTTGAGCCGGTCGGTGAGGAATGCGGATATGACCAAACAAAAAAGCGCGATGAGGCCAAAATTAATTTTGATTAAATTGAGCAATAAAACACCCACCAGCCCCCAGATAAGATAAATCATTTGAGGGCGCCTAATATAAGAGAAGATCATCAGTGTAATGAAGAGGATGGCGGTGATCCCGCCGATGTGATTGAATGTGAAAAAGAATGACTGGCTGAAAAGGATAAACCAAAGGGCCCCTAGCAATGAGAGGCCGGCCGGCAGGCGGGTCATTAAAATACGAAAAAATAGAAGGGTGGATGCCGCCGTCAGGATATTTTGACCGATCAGGATACTGGAGATGTGGACGCCCAAGATTTTGTAAAAAAAAGCATAGTAATACAGCATCAAAGGCCCGTAAACCCACCAAAAATCTTTATAGGGAAGATCGCCCTGTAAGATTCTTTCGAAGCAGTAGAGGTCGCGGCCATGATCTCCTTGAGCAAGATAGGGTTGATAGTTCAGGAAGGGCGTAAGGATCAGCCAGGCGAGCACAAAACATAAAATAGAGAAGATCAATTTTGGGGATTTAAGCATAAGATCAACCGTCACCAATCGTGATTTTTTTCATTCTACGTAATAGGCCAGCACTTGTAAAGAACAATGGGCACTTTTGTAAGTTATTGTTAATATAGAAAAATTCTATTATAATAGGCAAGTTCATAAAAGAAGTTCATGGTTCACAGTTCAGAGTTCATTGTGAGGACTCTGTGAACTGCGAACCCCGAACTCCGAACTATTAAAAGGAGAACCATGATCACCATCGATGAGTTTAAAAAAATGGAATTGATTGTCGCGCAAATTAAGGAAGTCAAAGAGCACCCCAACGCGGATCGTCTTTATGTCCTGAAAGTCGATACCGGACAAGGCGAACGGCAATTGGTGGCCGGGATCCGCAGCGCTTATACCAAAGAACAACTCATTGGCCGGCAAGTGATCATGGTCAGTAACCTTGAACCGGCGGTCATCCGAGGGGAAGAATCGCAAGGGATGGTCTTGGCCGCTACCGACGAGAAAGGTGTTGTTGTCTTAAGTTTAGAGCGCGAAGTGGCGTTGGGCACCAAAGTCAAATAATCACAGCAGATCTAAACAATTGACTCGTTCGCCGGCGCCCAAGCCCCGCTCTTTAGAGCGGGGAAAAAGGCGCCGCTCAGAGTCAACCCTGAGTAAGCCCCGCCATTTATGGCGGGGAGAGTCGAATGGGTTGACAATTTCTGACGCGCGTCAGAAATTCAAAGAATCATGGAAGAGTTGAAAACATTTTGCCTTTCGAAATCTTTTTCTTATCAGGGGGACGGTGTCGGCATCGCCGGCATCTTCCGTCACGAGCCTTATTTTTTCTTTCTTCACAGCAATCAATCGCAGGCAGGGAAAGGGCGCTATTCTTTTATCGGGTTTGATCCGTTCGATATCTGCTCGATCCAAGGGAAGGATGGGCTCCAAGCCTTAAAGTCAAGGTTTTCAGCCTGTCAACAAACGTTTGATGGGCCGATCACCCCGTTGAGCGCCGGGATTGTCGGTTTCTTAAGTTACGATTATGGCCTTCATCAAGAAAACATTAAATTAAAGCCCAACAAACATTTGGGGCTTCCCGACGGGTCTTTTGGTTTTTATGACTGCATCATCACCATCGATCATCAAGATAAAAAATTGACCATTACCTCCAGTGGGTTGCCGGAAACAAGCTCCTCGTTAAGGCAAAAAAGAGCCCAGCAGCGCCTCGAGTTCATCAACAACAAAATTTATTTTATTTTAAATCATCCCGATGCTTGCGGCAGCCCAACGTTGGAATCCCCTTCCACGAGCGAACCCGGGCCCGAACTGATTTCTAATTTTACGCCCTCCGAATTTGTCAGCACTGTTGAACGAGCGCTGGATTACATTCGCCGAGGGGATATTTACCAAGTGAATTTATCGCAGCGCTTTGAATGTGAATTGCCTTCCCGAGATTTTGATGGATTTAATCTTTATAAAATCTTAAGTCAGCTTTCCCCCAGTCCCTTCGGCGCTTTTTTAAAGGCCAACGATTGGCAAATCATCAGCAATTCGCCGGAACGTTTTTTACGGATTCAAGGCCGCGCCATTGAGACATCGCCGATGAAAGGGACGCGTCCGCGCGGGGAAACACCTTTTCTTGACCAAAAGATGCGTGATGAAATCCTGGCGAGCCCCAAAGAGCAGGCTGAATTATTGATGATTACGGATTTGGAACGAAATGATTTGGGGAAGGTGTGTGAATATGGATCGGTGAATGTGAAGGACATGCGTTCGCTGGAAGAATACAAAACCGTTTTTCAGGCAACGGCAACGATTGAAGGAATGTTGCGCAAGGACAAAGACGCGTTTGACGCTCTTAACGCGTGTTTTCCCGGCGGATCGATTAGCGGCTGCCCCAAAATCCGCGCGATGGAAATCATCGAAGAGCTTGAGCCCGCCCGGCGTTCTCTTTATACAGGAGCGTTAGGGTATATCAGTTTTAACGGCAGCAGTGATTTTAATATTTTGATTCGTACGTTATGGACTCATCACAACCACATCTATTACCAGGTGGGCAGCGGGATCGTCGCTGACTCTGTGCCTCAAGAAGAATACGAAGAGACCCTTGTGAAAGCGGAGGCGATGAAGGCCAGTCTTCAACGGGCCTTCACTCAACATTATCCTCTGCAAAACATTCGTTGATCCAATCGATGAATCAATTTTATCTATTGTTAGATGGGCAGTTGATTCCCGCCTCTGCCAAATTGAAAAGATTGTTGACACCGGGGTTGATGAAAGGCCGCGGTGTTTTTGAAACAATCCTTGTCCGGGGTAAAAAGCCGTTGTTCTGGAAAGAGCATGTGCGAAGGCTTCGTCAAGGGCTTAAATGTTTAGGCCTTAAGGCGATCGCTAATCGATCGTTCACTCATGAACTATCAGCAATTCTTCACCAAAATCATTTAACCAATGCCCGTGTTCGTTTGGTTGTTTGGAAACAAAAAAAGCGAATGCATGTCGGTTGGGTGGCCGAGCCGTTGGAGGGGCGTTCGCGCAAAAAAATCAACCAAGGATTCCGTGCCGCCGTTGCCAAGGAGCGTAAGAATCAAACAAATGCTTCGCATATCAAATCCATTGATTATCGGCGCTTACGGGACGCTTATGAAAAAGCGCACACAAAAGGTTTCGATGAGGTCATCTTCCTTAATCAAGACAAACAATTGGTGGAAGGCTCAAGGGCCAACATATTCTTTGTGAAAAATCGTTGTCTCTATACCCCTGCCTTGTCCTGTGGGTGTTTAGGAGGAATTATCCGCCAGCAAATAATCCGCATCGCTCGTCAGCGAAAGATCCCTTTACGAGTAGGTCATTTTTCGTTGGAGCAGCTTTTAGCCAGTGACGAAGCTTTTCTCACAAATTCGATTATCGAAATAGTCCCGTTAATGAGGGTTAATCACCAACCGATAGGAAAACAAAGGCTTGGGCCCGTGACCCAATCGTTACGCAAGGCTTTATTTGCGATTTGTCGTTGATTCCTCAAAAGGCACTTTGTATAATAAAATCATTATGGCGCTTCCAAAAATTATTTTTTCCCTATCCCTCGCAGGTGTATTGTTGATTTGCCCGCAGGCCTTTGCCCAGGCAGGCTCTTCTTACGAAGTTTTAACTTCATTAAGGGCTAGAATGAATGCGCTTATTGCCGAGAACCAAAGACTGGCGCAAGAGCATCAAGCGGCGCAGAAAAAATTTCAGGCATTGCAATCTCAAGTGGCAGCCTTGGAGGATCAAATCCGGGGGATTAAAGGAGATGAGCCGATTGCCTCGTCTATATCCACGGACAATCCCCAATCGCAAAGTACATTAGAAAAGGACATCCATTTATTAGAGAACGAATATTTAATCAAGCAAAGCCGGGCCGCCTTTTTGCGGGGCGAGATATTGGATTTTCAACAAAAGGAGAAACTTCGGCAGTTGCGTTTAGCGGAATTGGAATATACGCGCCGGGGGATGGCAATAGAATTGAATTTTCAGCAATTTTTATCCGAAGAGTCTCAACGCAAGCAAATGAAAGAAACAGAAAAGCTCAAGAAGTTGATTAAGTTCAACGAAGAAAAGAGTAAATCCATTATTCCCCTGATGGCGGAGTTGGAAGAAAAGAGGCAGCAATATCCCCAAGAAGCGAAGGTGATTGAGCAGCAGATTGCTGAATTGGAAAAACAAGTGAAACGAGCGTCAAGTCAAAAAGAATTTAAAGAGCGAGAAAATGCCATTCTAAAGGATCAACAGCTACTAGCCGAGAAGAAAGCACAGTATGAAGCGGCGAACCAACAGGCTGAAAAGGATGGGTTAGAGAAAGAAGTGCATCAGTTGGAAATCAAATTCAATACGATGGACAAGGCGATGGAAGGGGCCCTCACCCGGCAGCAGCAGCGTCAAGAAATGATTAATTTGATCACGAATGTCGATCAGCAGAATCAACGATTGCGCAGTAAAATTGCCGGCCTCGATCAGGAAATCAAGCTTCATCAGTAGGTTGTTCCCGGGTTTTTCCTAATCATCCTCTTTATTCCCCCTAAAATTCTGGTAAATTTGCTCATTTTGGGCCTGATGACGCAATTGTTTCTAGCACTATTCATATCAACAGAATGTGTTATAATTATAGAAATTTTTTCCTAAAAACAATTCTAGCAAAGCAGAAAATTTAAACAATCAAGAAGGAAGGAAAATTTATGGACGAAATACTTGAAGCATTATCGAACGACGCCCGGTTGACGGCTAAGGAAATTGCCAAATTGACAGGAAAAACCGAAGAAACGGTTAAAAAGGCCATTCAACATTACGAAAAGAACGGGACGATTGTTAAGTACAAGACTGTCCTTCATCAGGACTTGGTTTCGACAAAGCCGTTGGTCCGTGCGTTGATTGAAATCAATGTGAGCCCGGAAAAAGACGTTGGCTTCGATCACATTGCCGAAATGATTTATCGTTTTCCCGAAGTGACAAGCTGTTTTTTGGTCTCAGGAACGTATGATTTGTTGATTGTCGTCGAAGGGGAGACGATCCAAACTGTATCGAATTTTATCGCCTCGAAATTGGCGTCGATGGAAAACGTGCGCCGGACAACGACGCATTTTCTGCTCAAAAAATACAAAGAAGACGGGCATGTGTTTAAACAAACGGAAAAAACAAAACGATTGAATATCTCTTACTAGGGACTTTATGGACATTCCTCTGTCGCAAAAAGTAGAAAAGTTAGCGCCCTCCGGGATCCGGGAGTTTTTTGATTTGGTCCTTGGCATGAAGGATATCATTTCGTTGGGGGTCGGTGAACCTGACTTTGTCAGCCCCTGGCATATCCGGGAAAAAGCGATTGAGTCCCTGAAAGAAGGAGCCACGTCTTATACTTCTAATAAAGGCCTCTTGGAACTGCGCCAGGAAATCAGCCGGTTCCTTGTCGATCGCCATCATTTGGAATATGATCCTCAAGAGCAAATTCTGATTACCGTTGGCGTGAGCGAGGGGTTGGATTTGGCGTTTCGCGCGATTCTCAATCCCGGGGACAAAGTCCTCATCCATGAACCTTGTTATGTTTCCTATGCCCCTGTCGTGGACTTGGCGGGCGGCATCCCTGTCATGTTACAAACGACCGTGGAGAATGGGTTTAAATTAACCGCAACGCAAATCAGCAAAGCTTGTGTCCCGGGGGTCAAAGCGTTAATGATCAATTATCCTTGTAATCCGACGGGAGCGTCTTATTCCAGGCAGGAGCTGCTGGCCATTGCTCAAGCCGTCAAAAAACATAATCTGTTGGTCGTCAGCGATGAGGTTTACGATGAGCTGACCTATGATTTTGACCATACGCCATTGGCTTCTTTGAAAGGGATGAAGGATCAAGTCATTTATTTAAACGGATTTTCGAAAGGTTATGCCATGACAGGTTTTCGCATTGGCTGGGCCTGCGGCCATCCTAAAATTATCGGGGCGATGACCAAGATCCATCAATATACGATGCTCTGCGCGCCGATCACCGGACAAATGGCGGCTCAAGAAGCTTTACGCAATGGGGTTAAGAGCGTTCAGGAAATGAAAAGAGAATATAACCGCCGCCGGCGTTTTATCGTCGAAGCGCTCAATAGCTTAGGGTTGACATGCCACATGCCGGAAGGGGCGTTTTATGTTTTCCCTTCGATCAAAAAAACAGGTCTTAGCTCGATGGATTTTGCGAAAAAATTGCTTCATCAAGAAAAAGTAGCGTTGGTCCCCGGGACGGCGTTTGGCGAGTCCTGCGAAGGCTATGTGCGCATTTCTTATGCGTCGAGTTATGATAATCTTAAAGAAGCGATTGTGCGCATCAAGCGTTTTCTAAAAAAATAATTTGAACGACAGCCATGACGGAAACACGGAAAAGACAAGATGACGTCGATTTTGAAATGAAGTTTTATGAAGGGATTGTCGCTAAAAAACCCGATTTTATCGAAGCCCTCATTGCCTTAGGCGATCTTTATACAAAGAAAGGTTTTTATAAGCGCGGGTTGGATATCGACAAACAATTGGCGCATTTGAAACCGCACGACCCTTATGTGTTGTACAATTTAGCTTGTAGCCATTCGCTGCTGCATGAAATCGATAAAGCGTTGAGCGCGATTAAGAAAGCGATTGATTGTGGGTATGATGACTGGAACTATTTAGAGGCTGACCAAGATCTTTTTAGCTTAAGGCAGGCCCAACAATTCCAAGAATTTCTCGCTAAAGTCAAGAAATAAGGAAGATATCCATTGGGAATGATACGTTCGGTTTCCGCTAACGCATCATCCCATCCGGGCCATTGGATCGGTTGCTTGGTCGAAACAACACACCGATGACCCTCGCTGCTACACCCTTGGCTCTGATGGCACTCATATGGCTGATTTTTTCGATGGGCAACAAATAATCGCACAAAGGGCAATGAGATGAAATCCTATCGCGAAGAACTTTGGTTTAATACGCCGCACCGCCGGGCGTATCTTAACATCACGGATCAAGTGCAAGGGGCCATCAACAAAAGCGGCATTCAAGAAGGGCTTTGTTTGGTCAACGCGATGCACATCTCCGCCAGTGTTTATATTAATGATGATGAGTCCGGCCTTCTTCACGATTATGATGCCTGGCTGGAGAAGTTGGCGCCGCATGAACCCACCTCTCAATATCGTCATAACGATACGGGAGAAGATAACGCCGACGCCCATTTGAAACGGCAAGTGATGGGACGCGAAGTGGTCGTGGCCATCACCAAGGGAAAACTAGATTTCGGGCCGTGGGAACAAATTTTTTACGGGGAGTTCGACGGCCGTCGTCGGAAAAGAGTGTTAATCAAAATTATCGGAGAATAGGATGAGCCTCGTTGTTCTAGGAACTGTTGCGCTGGATCATGTCAAGACCCCTTCGGGGGCCCGGCGTGATCTCCTCGGTGGATCGGCGAGCCATTTTGCCATGAGCGCGCGGCTGTTTACGCAAGTGCATTTGGTCGCCATTGTCGGGGAGGATTTTCCCCAGAAGCACATCACATTTTTAAAACAAAAGGGGATTGATTTGACGTCATTGACGATCGAGAAAGGAAAATCATTTCGCTGGAAGGGAGAGTACCGGGGCAATGATTTCAACACAGCCATTACATTGGCGACGGAATTAGGCGTGTTAATGAATTTTTCTCCGCGGTTGGCGCGCCATCAGCGTCAGATCCCGAATGTTTTTTTGGCCAATATCGATCCGGATATCCAGATGCAATTGCTTAGGCTCATGGGCCGCCCCCGGTTGATCGGCCTGGACAGCATGAATTTGTGGATTAACCATAAACGATCTTCGCTCAAACGATTGATGAAAAAGATTCATCTATTTGTCGCCAACGATGGGGAGGCGCGCCAACTTTCCCAAGAACATAATCTGATTAAGGCGGCCAAAGCGTTACGCAAGATGGGGCCTTCTTATATTGTCATCAAAAAAGGGGAACACGGCGTTTTATTTTATTGCGACCAATTTATGTTTTCGTTTCCCGCATTTCCCGTGGAACATGTCGTTGATCCTACCGGTGCGGGCGATACGTTTGCCGGCGGGCTCATGGGATATCTCACGAAGGCCGGTCAGGTCAATGAACAAACATTACGCAGGGCGTTGATTTACGCGACGACATTATCTTCCTTTAATGTCGAAGGATTTGGCATGGCCAAGACGGCGCCGTTGACCATGGCCCAAGTCAAACAACGGATGAACAAATTAATCAAATTTATCGCGGTTTAACCATCATGGCTAAAAAAGAAAACAATTTTCGTTGCGGTGTGGTGTCGATTGTCGGCCGGCCGAACGTCGGCAAATCGACGCTGTTAAATGAGATCCTCGGCCACAAGGTCGCGATTGTCTCGCCTGTCCCTCAAACAACGCGCCAACAGATCCGCGGGATCTATCATGAGGAACGCGGGCAAATTATTTTTATCGATACCCCCGGCGTGCACGAGGGCAAAGATCATTTAAACAAATATATGAATAGCGCGTCCATGGGGACGCTGGATGAAGTGGATTGTGTTATTTATTTGGTTGATACCAGCCGAAAAATCGGCGAAGAAGAGCATAATGTGGCGGGCCATTTAAAATCGTTAAAAATTCCGATCATCGTTGGGTTAAATAAAATCGATTTAAAAGGGAAGTACCTGGCGGAATATATTGAATTTTGGGAAAAGATGGTCGGCAAACCGGTCCAAGAAATGACTAACTGCACATTGGTCGCGTTGTCCGGAGAGAAAGGAAAAAATGTCGATAAACTGGTTGACGTTATTTTTGACTATTTACCGATTGGGCCCGCGTTGTATCCGGCGGATATAAAAAGTGATGTGCCCCAACGGGCCGTCATTGCTGACATTATTCGTGAAAAATTGTTTAACTGTTTGCGTGACGAATTGCCCCATGCGGTGGCGGTGTCGGTAGAACAGATGCAAAGGCGGAAGAAGGCCATCTACATTCAAGCGACGATTTACGTTGAGCGCGACACCCAAAAGATCATCGTGATCGGGGGAAACGGCCAGCTTCTCAAAGACATCGGCACGCTGGCGCGCACAGAGTTGGAATCCCTTTTGGGGGCTAAAATTTTTCTTGAATTATTTGTCAAAACGCAGAAGAACTGGCGCGATAACCTTTCCACATTGCAGGAATTGGGCTATTTCAATTCTTAATGTCTAATCCATGCCTATCAAGACAGTCACGGTCAACCAAATTCAACGATTAGATCGCATCGCCATCGGCCAGCACCGGATTCCTTCGCTGGTGTTGATGGAAAACGCCGGCCGAGCTGTCGCTCGAGAAATCATGAAGCGAATTGCTCGTCGAAAAAACCCCAAGATTTATGTTTTTTGCGGATTAGGGAACAATGCCGGCGATGGGTTTGTCGCGGCCCGCCATTTGATCGCCGCCGGATTTTCGCCCAACGTATGTTTAGTCGGCCAAGGGTCAACATTAAAAAATGACGCCGCTGTCAATTATCGCCTATTAAAATTTTTAACGTATCCCATTGCCGAAGTAAAACACATTAATGTTTCTTTAGAACGCGATGTTAAGGCAGCCGACGTCATTGTCGATGCGCTATTTGGTGTGGGCCTCAACCGGGCCATTGGCGAACCGTTTAAACGCGTGATTAACATGATGAACCGGTCGGGTCAATCCGTTGTTTCCGTTGATATCCCATCAGGGCTTAACGGGACAACCGGGGATATTTTCGGTACGTGTGTTCATGCTGATTTAACAGTGACATTTACTTTCGCTAAAAAAGGATTTTACAAAAAAGCCGGCCCTCAGCATGTGGGGCGGGTGGTGGTCGTGGATATTGGCATCCCGGATCAGTTGAAGAAGAGAATTTAGCGCCCCAGCAAGAAGATCCCCAGTGTCGCAAAAGATCTGGGGGCCGCAAGGGCCCTTATGCTCTGGGCCGCGAAAGAATTCATGACAGTTTCTAATCATAACATCAATCAAGTCATCCGGAGATTGCGTCATCAGATGAGGCATTTGCCCGACCCCTCGGTCACGCTGGTGGGCAAGCGATGGAAGAGTCCGTTCCTTGTGTTGATCTCCTGTATTTTGAGTTTACGGACCAAAGACCAGACGACATTGCCTGCTTCCGAACGATTGTTTAATCTGGCTGGTACACCGCAAACAATGTTGACGTTGACGACGGGCCAGATCGAAAAAGTCATCTATCCTGTCGGGTTTTATCGCACGAAGGCCAGGACGATCCACGGGATTTGCCGCGATATTCTGGAGCGTTTCGGGGGCCGTGTGCCGGCGGACCTGGACCAGTTGCTGACAATGAAAGGAGTGGGGCGTAAAACAGCGAATTTAGTTTTGACCGAAGGATTCAGGATTCCGGCAATGTGCGTCGATACCCACGTGCATCGCATATCGAATCGCTTTGGTTATGTCCAAACAAAAACTCCGGACGAAACGGAAATGGCGTTGCGTCAAAAACTTCCGCGCCAGCATTGGATGGGCTATAACGCTCTGTTGGTGACCTGGGGGCAGAATATCTGTAAGCCGATCTCTCCGCGGTGTTCGCAATGTAGCGTGCGGGCCTTCTGCGCTCAAAAGGGAGTGACGTCGCGCCGTTAATAAGATTTTTTAAGTTGTCTATATATTTTTATTATTTATGATTGATATTTGAAAAAATCTTGACATAATAATGAGTGTATGATAAAAAATTTAATATTTTTCAAGTCTTCAGGGAGATATTTTACTAAATTAATTTTCTAGACGAGAAAATTAACAACTCAGCGCGACGTTGATTTAATGTCCCGCTGAGAAGGAAACCAACAATTGCAAAAAATGAAAATGAGATGAAGAACCTTAATGGCTAAGGTTCTTTTTTTTTGACATCATGGGAAAGAAAGTAGGCATCACATACGATTTAAAAACAGATTGGGTCAAAAATCCCGATGAGCCGGTGGATATTAACGCCGAGTTGGACTCTCCGGAGACAATCGACCGCATTGCGCAAGCTTTAGAAAAAGGCGGGCATACGGTTAAACGCATCGGCAATGTTCAAAAGCTTTTGTTCCAGATCGACCGGCTTGATGTGGACATTGTATTTAACATTGCCGAAGGCCGACGAGGACGTAACCGAGAATCGCAAGTGCCGATGATCTTGGAAATGTACAACATCCCTTGTGTCGGGGCCGATGCTCTTTGTTTAGGGATCACGCTGGATAAATATGTCACCAAAAAAATGATGGTGGCCGACGGAATTCCAACACCAAGATTTTTTAGTGCGAACACGACCGATGACATGAAAGCCTTGAACACGATCGGCTATCCGTTGATCGTTAAAACACGTCACGAGGGGACATCGAAAGGATTAACCAAGAGTTCGCGTGTCACCAATTTGCAAGAACTCAAGAAACAGGTAGGGATGATCAACAAACAATATCATCAGCCGGCGTTAGTGGAAGAATTTATCAAGGGGACGGAATTTACCGTTCCTGTGTTAGGCAATGATGCGCCTGTCGCGATGCCCGTGTTGCAAGTGATTATTGACGGGAATACAAATTTGGGTGATGATTTTTATACGTTTGAATACGTGAGCTATCATGGACTACAATATGTGTGTCCGGCAAAAATTTCCAGTGCCTTGACCAAACAATTGCAAGATTTGGCAGTGCGCACGTATCGATGTGTCGAATGCCGCGATTTTGGCCGCGTTGATTTTCGTGTCGACGAAAAAGGAAATCTGTATGTGTTGGAGATCAATCCATTGCCAAGTTTAGCCAAAAACGACGCCTTTAATATATTCCCGACGGTGATTGGGGCCGACTACACGAAGGTCATTAACGAAATTTTGAATTTTGGCTTGCAGAGGTATGGTCTTTGCGATAAATTTGATTCAGAAGTTCTTCATTACAAAGTTCGGCAGAAGTCGGAGAGTATTGCATAATCCTGCACACCGTGCAGAAAAGGGAGGATAACCGCAGATGAATCCTATTGGAGCCATTAAACAAGATTTTCAAACTGAAGAGCAGGCCGCCGCGAAACCGCTCATCGAGTTAACGCGCGATGAAAAACGCGTTCTCAAAGCGTATAAAGAGGCAACCCCTCTCGATTGGGAAGATTGGTTTTGGCAAATCCGCAAACGGATCCGTACCAAGGACGAGATTCGAAAGCTCGTCCATCTGACACCTGATGAAGAAAAAGGGATTGACGGTTGCGGAGATAAATTGACCATGTCGATTCCTCCGTATTTTGCCAGCTTGATCGATCCCAATGATCCCAAATGCCCTATTCGTTTACAATCGATTCCACAAGTTCATGAATTAAAAACCGCTCCCGAGGAAATGAGGGATCCCTGCGGGGAAGACAGCCATTCGCCGGTTCACGGGTTGGTGCATCGCTATCCTGATCGTGTGTTGTTTCTCGTCAACGAAATGTGCGCCATGTATTGCCGTTATTGCACGCGTTCCCGCATGGTCGGAGATGGCCGTCGAACATTAAGCACGGAGACATACAACGCGGCCTTTGATTATATCCGCTCCCATAAAAAGGTCCGCGATGTCCTGATTTCCGGCGGCGATCCGTTAACAATGGGCGACCGTATGCTTGAGATGATCATTAAAACGCTCAAAGAAATTCCTCACGTCGAATTTATCCGTATCGGTTCGCGGATTCCTGTCACATTGCCGCAACGTGTAACGCCGGAGTTAGTGGCCATGCTCAAGAAGTACAGCCCTCTTTGGATGAGCATCCATTTCAATCATCCTAAAGAAATCACCGAACGAGTGAAGTCTGCTTGCGGGATGTTGGCTGACGCCGGGATTCCGTTGGGCAGTCAAACCGTGTTGCTCAAAGGCGTTAACGACAGCCCTGAAATCATGAAAAAGCTCATGCATGAATTGTTGAAGATCCGTGTCCGGCCGTATTATATTTACCAATGCGATCCTATCTTGGGGTCGAAACATTTCCGCACCAAGGTCAGTACTGGTTTGGAAATTATGGAAAAATTACGCGGCCACACGACCGGTTACGCTGTTCCCACATATGTCATCGATGGGCCAGGCGGCGGCGGAAAAATTCCTCTTAGCCCGGATTACATTAAGTCTTATGAAAATGGGAAATGTACGTTGCGTAATTACGCCGGCAAGGAATTTGTGTATTACGACCCAGAATAAAATATTCTGACTCTCCAGCCCCGTCCGTCCGCCTAAGGCGGACAGACGGGGTTTTTTATTACTCCCCCGAAGGGGGCAGAATACCACGGCTTTAGCCGTGGATGAATGCGTTTCCGATAGTGAGCATCACAGTGAACTATCGGACAAACA
>JAGVNC010000105.1 GCA_020053475.1 Candidatus Omnitrophota bacterium
CTAAGGATACAGCGTATCCCGCGGTGATCAGCCGGACCTTGTCGCTCAACCCCAAAGTCTTAAGATCATCATCTTTCAGATTAAAGATCCTTTGGATGGGCTTTAGAGCGTCCTGAAAATGTTCTAATCCGCTTTTAATCCCTTTTCTTTTATTTCCTCTTCCCTGCGAAATATAAAATACGGCCGTTAAGATTTTCTGTTTTTGTTCGTTCTTCAAGTTCCCTAAGGGACCCAAATCAAACAATTTATTAACTTCACTTAAATTATGATCAAAACCCTCCACGGTGATCGCACTGCGGGCCATCCCGTAGATCATCGTCAGGAACTTTGATTGAAGTCCCCAAGGCTGGTCTTTAAAATTGACGGCGTATTTTTGTTCAAAATAGGCAATGATCACCTGCGCTTTTGTCCAGGCATTCGGTCCCCTCTGCACGATCTGCCGCGTTACGTTCATCAAGCGTTTCTTAACATTCGGCTTTGACAGATCCAGGCCCAATATCCCGGCCAATCGGTTCTCTACTTCTCTGAACAAAGCCACGGACCCTTTTTTAAGAATATACTCGATCTGGGCCTGACTGAAATACTGCCCCATCAAAGATCTCATCTCTTCATCATCCCGCGCCTGCGCCACCATCGCGGCGTCGGGGGTACCGTTGCGGTTGAGCTGAACACCGGCGGTGACTCGGGATAAATGCGTCCGGGTACGTAGCCAGCTGTTTACGGAAAGCGCATTGTTCGCGGACAAGGCGTTAGCGGACAATTGCGCGAAGTCTTCCCCGCCGGAGAAATATTTGCGCGGGATGGCTTCCTGCGTCTGCGGATCAATATCTTCTTTGATGTAGTTGTAAACACCTTTTTGGAAGGCTTCGATGTATTGGTTATAAATTTTGTTTTTTATCTCTTTGTCATCGGCCTCAACCCCATTTGTCTTGTTTTGATCGGCATAAATTTGGGTGAGCAAGCTCTCTTTGAGGTTTTGCTTATACCAGGTTGCCAGGATCATGGAATGATAAATTTGGCGCAGCGGCGCAAAATTCTTGCCTTCATTGACTTCACGTTCGATTTCGGGGAGAAGGATCTCTTTGACGATATCAGTGGCCAGTGACCAGTGATCAGTGTTCAGGTTATTTTTCTGGCCACTGAGCACTGACATCTGACCACTATTAGCGCGAAGCGCGTAATCCTCTTCCATCATCACCTTCAAATGACTATCCGCCACGAACACGCTGTTGCCATGAACATAGATTTCGGCTTTATCCGGAACGATCCAGACTTTGTTAAACGTATCGACAGGGATATCGACCTGTGCCCCAACGCCATAAACATCCTGAATTTTTCTGTAAACTCTTTCCCAAAACTTCTTTCCGATCTCTCCTTCTGGATACATCAACGATGCTGCCAATTGTTTGAGGATATAGTCTTGAGCCAACATGTCCTGGCCCAAAACGGTGTTGCCTAATCCGTCCGCAATAATGCGGTCCTTCTCATAGGGTGAAAGATTGACCCACATTTGATCTTCAGGAACGGTCAATGTGGCCATAAAATAATGAATGAGTTTTTGAGCTTCTTGCTTAAAGATTTCCCCTTGAAGGTTATCGTCTCCGGTGTCGATAATAAAATCAAATTTGAGTGGATCTTGCGGATAAAGAGTCATCCCCGCCATGATGGGTGGCGTAAAGCTGTGGCTCAACGAAAGCATCATTCCCGGGGTTGGTAAATTCAGTAAATTGGGGATGGTTTGGGCACAGGCCTGTACAGGCAAGATCGTGGAAAAAGCAAAAATTCCAGCCACAATTCCCGAAAGGGCACGCTTAAAGGCTAGTCTTTTAATATTGAACATTAGGATAAGTATAATATATAGACTAAGTTAAAAACAAGGTGGCTTGCGAATATTCAGGAAGAGATATTGTAGGCCAAAAAGAATGTGTTATAATAACGGCCATGTACACGTATCAAACAAAAATCAAGCTTCACGAAACGGACGCGGCGGGGGTATTGTTCTTTAGTAACCAGTTCAAGCTCGTTCACGATGCTTACGAATGCGTCCTGGAAAGTATCGGATTTGGATTTGCCGAACTCCTCAATAATAAAAGTTTTTTCCTCCCGATTGTCCATGCCGAGGCGGATTTTAAAATGCCTCTGTTTGTCGGCGACTCGATCGAGATCCAAGTATACACAACCCACGTTGGACAAACATCATTTGCACTCTCTTACAATCTCCTTAATCCCAAACAGGAATTGGTCGGTACGGCCAAAACTGTTCACGTCACCGTCGATAAAATAACAAAGAACAAAATTTCTCTTCCTAAAGACATGCGGGGAAAAGTTCAAGAACTTTATAAACAAGACAATAAATAAACACAAAACTCTAAACTCTAAATCCAAAATAAATACAAAATCCAAAACACAAATGATGAAAATTTGAGTTTTGAACTTTGTGTTTTGTATTTATTTAGAGTTTGGGATTTGGAATTTGCTTTATTCAATCGATTGCAAATCCTGATGATTATTTTGTACCAATTGGCGCAGACGGTCGCGGCTGACTTTCATTTCGGTGTCAGCTAATGAACTGGGCCAGCGGTAAAACTTTTCGGGGATTTTGAATTTCGGCAGGTGGGCCAAGAGATGATTGTACAGCAGGCTGTGATTGAGGCGTTTTGATGAGTTTTCTTTGATAAACGCCACGGGGCGGTAACCAAACTCTTCATGATGAATCGGGACGATGATGGCTTGCTCGATGTCTTCAAGTTGCGACAAATGCCGTTCGATCTCTTCGGGCTGGATATTTTCTCCTCCTGAAATAAACAGATTATCCTTGCGCCCGGTCACATTGAGCTCCCCGTCGCCGGTCAAAGCCCCCAGATCTCCCGTCGCAAACCAGCCTTCGTGATCCACGGGCAGTTCGAGCCCCAATCCTTCAACGTAGCCGTGAAATAAACATTCACCTTTGACCAAAATTTCTTTGTCGTGGGCGATTTTGATTTCTCGGAAACTCAACACTCGCGGTTTCGCTAAAGGCATCGGAGATGTCGCGACTTGCGATGACATTTCCGTCAGGCCGTAAGAGAAAAAGACCGGCAAACCCAACTCAAAGGATTTGCGGACAAGTTGGGCGGGGATGTGGCTCCCGCCTAAGACAATTGCTTTTAATTTCTTGAGCGACGGGACCGGGACTTCGCTATGCAACAACCGATGCAATTGTGTCGCCACCAGTGAAATGTGCGTGATGTTGTATTTTTCAATCGTTCGGTCAATGGGGTCTCCGGGATAAAGAATAATCAACGTCCCTTGCCCCAAGAGGACACGGAATAAAATGCTTAACCCTCCAATATGATAAAGAGGCAATGTTAACAGCCAATGATCATCAGGCTTGACCGGGATATTTTCACTGGCCCCTTTGGCGCTGAACAAATGATTGCCGAACGTGTGCAGGGTGGCCTTCGGTTCCCCCATGCTTCCCGACGTAAATAAAATTGTCGCCGGCTGGTCGTAAGAAAATATTAAGCTCCTCACTTCCGATTCCTGAATTTCAAAAGGATTGTGCTGCATGATTTCATTGATGTGCAGTTTGGCCACGGGGATGCGATCCGACTCAAAAATCAAATTCGTCGATGTAATGAGCAGGGAAGCGTTAATGCGCTGCACATAATCGCGGATGGCCTCTTCGGGGAGCCGAGTGCTTAACGGGCAGGCGACGGCGCCTAAACGCCAAAGAGCCAGGAGCGTAATGATGTAATCGATATTGTTAGGGCTGATGATCGCGACACGGTTTCCCGGCGCGACGCCGAGATTCTGGAGGTTTTTGGTAACGACCCAGACGGTATGGTTGAGGTCTGCGTAGGAAATCGTTTTGTCCGCGCCGATCACCGCCGGATGGTCAGGAAGGCTTTTGGCATTTTTGTTTAAAAGACAGTTGATGGTTCCCATTAACATCGGGGCAATCCTTTAGATATTATTGATTAAGGGTTATCTGATGTTAATGGGAACCATTAACATCAGACCGCCCTCATGTATTGGTGGTTGAGATTGTCTTGGTGGAGCAGACGGCCTGTAATATTCATTTTTCCTTTATGAATTTCCAAGCCGCCTTTCAATAAATCATTCTCAAACCATTTGAGTGTATCCAAGCCGGCGGTTGTTTCACGGTATGTTGCCCCGGAGAGATTTGCCAGGGCCAACAGTCCCACGCCTGTTTCAAACGATGAACTGATCACTGTTTCCAGCGCGAAGCGACGGGCGTGGTTCATCCAATCCCACGTCCGTTCAATGCCGCCTAAAAATGTCGGTTTGAGAACCAACACATCAACGCCTTCGATTGATTTTATATCATTAAATGAAAATTTTTGCAAAGATTCATCAAGGGCAACCGGAATCGTGGTCTGCATGAAGAATTGAGGGATTTCTTCGATTTCACGAAACGGCTCTTCGATGTAATCCATGGCGGCCAATCCCACTTCGTTCCCAAATTCAATGGCCTCATTGAGCGTCCATTGTTGATTAACATCAACGTGCAAGAGAGCTTGGCCGTTAATGACTCCATTCACCGAGCGGACCAAATCAATGTTCTCGGCAATGTTTTTTCCGGTCGCTTTGAGTTTAATCGCTTTGTACCCTTGATCGATTAATGCCTGGGCTTGCGATAACACCGTTGACTTGGGGCCCTGTAATAAGGCATTGACCCGGATTTGTGTGTGGATTTCTTTGGAAATCAACTGAATCAGCGGTACGTTAGCCGCGTTCGCTAAAAGATTTAACACCGCCATTTCCACCCCGAATCGTACGGATGGTTTTAATCCCATCGGCCCCAGCCAGGATTGAAATTTGCCGTTCAATTTTTCGATTCCCGAGGGGATATTTTGGCCTACCAATTGTTGTTTACATTCCTTTGCTTGTTCCAATGCCCCTGCCAAACTTTCTTTATTGAATCCGGGTAAAGGCGAAATTTCACCAAATCCTTCAGCCTTGTCATTGCCGTGCAGATGGATGATCAGTCCCTCCCTCTGGGTCAATGGATTGCCCAACACCGTCAGTCCCGGCTTTAAAGGGAGTGTGTATTGATAAATGTCGAAGCCTGTAATTTTCATGGTTGTTCGTTAGCCGTCTACGATGCCCGCTTCGTCCAATGATTAACGACACGGGTCGTTGACTCGTTCGCTGCTCAGAGTCAACCCTGAGCAAGCCCCGCCATTGATGGCGGGGAGAGTCGAATGGGTTGACGCCAAACCCTCTAAACGTTTTTTAAAGAATCCATCCTGCTGAGAATAGGACGCTGTAAACAATCAGTAATTTCCCTGTAAAGGTCAGGACTTCATTGAGCGACGGGCCGTCCGTTTTGGTGAAGACTGTCTGGAAGGCGGGAATCGCCAAAAAGCCAATGATACTGGATAGTAAAATTGCTTCGTGATCTTTAATCAGCAGATAAATAATCACGGGGACAAACGCCGCGCCTAAGATACAACGCAAATATTCTTTTTGGGCAAAGGCTTTGCCGAACCGTACGGCCAACGTGAGTTTGCCGGCACGCTGGTCGGTGTCCGCGTCACGTAAATTATTCACTGTCAAAATTGCTGTGGACAAAAGCCCCGGTCCAAAACCCGCCAAGACAACGGCCATGTTGATTTCTAGGGATTGGGCGTAATATGTTCCGGCGACAGCCACAGGCCCGAAAAATATCAAGACAAAAATATCACCTAACCCTAAATAGCCTAACGGCCGAGGCCCGGCGGTGTAAAAAATCCCGGCGAAAATCGAAACAATCGCGATGATGAGGATCGGTTGGCCGGCCCTTTGAATCAATAAATAGGAAATGTATCCGGCCAAGATAAATGTTCCGATTGCTGCGGCTAAGACCACCCCTGGTTTAATTAACCCGGCTTGGGTGACGCGCACCGGCCCGAGGCGCTCATTAGTGTCCGTTCCCTTTTTGAAATCAAAATAGTCGTTGGCCAAGTTTGTTCCGATTTGTAACAGCATCGCGCCGATCAAACACAGAAATGCCGTCGGGAAATCTTCGATTCCATCTCCGTAAGCGATCGCTGTGCCCATCAACACAGGCGCGACCGACGCCGGTAGCGTCTTAGGGCGAATGGCCAGGAGCCAGTTTTGAAGTTTGGATGGTTGCATATTATTGTCTACAGTCGCCAGTGACCAGTCTCCAGTATTTTAGAATTTTGTCTGGCGACCGGCGACTAGCGACTGTTTTTAAGGTCGTCGCGGAAACTTGCTAAAGTCCGGTTTACGCTTCTGAACAAAAGCATCCCGCCCTTCCTGCCCTTCTTCTGTCATGTAAAATAACATCGTGGCGTCGCCGGCGAGTTGCTGTAAGCCGGCTTGGCCGTCGCAATCGGCATTGAGCGCCGCCTTCAAACAGCGGATTGCCATTGGGGAATTCGCCAAAATTTCTTTGCACCACTGGATTGTTTCTTCTTCCAATCGTTCGTAAGGCACGACGGTATTGACGAGCCCCATCTCTAAGGCTTGTTTGGCATTGTATTGCCGGCATAGAAACCAAATTTCACGGGCCTTTTTTTGCCCAACGATGCGCGCCATGTAACTGGATCCGTAGCCGCCGTCGAATGAACCGACCTTAGGGCCGGTTTGGCCGAAAATCGCATTGTCCGCCGCAATGGATAAATCACAGAGCATTTGTAAGATTTGTCCGCCGCCGATCGCGTAACCCGCCACCATCGCAATGATCGGCTTGGGGCAAGTGCGCATCTGACGTTGAAAATCCAAGACGTTTAAACGATTCTTGCCTTTGTCGTCTTTGTAACCTGCATCCCCGCGGATTTTTTGGTCTCCCCCGGAACAAAACGCCTCTTTGCCTTCGCCGGTCAAAATAATCACGCCGATTTTTTCATCGTCGCGCGCGTCGGTCAACGCGTCCGACATCTCCATCACGGTCTGTGGGCGGAACGCGTTTCGCACCTGCGGACGATTGATCGTGATCTTGGCAATCCCTTGGGCCTTATGGTATTTGATATCGGTATAGTGGCCATGAGAGAGCCATTGAATTGCTTGATGTTTTGATTGTAATGTTCTAGTCATTTTTTCCCTCTCTACTTATTATTTTATGCTATTCGCCTGTTGGATTATCCACGTCTTCGATCTTAACATCCTCAGGGACGGTAAAGACATCCTCCGGGACAGGCACATTTTCCTGTATATCCACGGCTATCGTAGAAAAAAATTCTTCTTCACTTTTTAACAGTATTCCCTTCCAGATACACAATTTGCTCTTGAATTTGAATGATTCCCAGACATCACATGTTCTGCCTAAAACTTTATCGGTGCCATTTTTTTTCATCTCAAAATTTTTTTTGATTTCATCAGTAAATATAATCATATCCCCAGGATTATTTGAAGGGATTTCGACTAGTTTGTTCGCGGTCGATTTCCAGCCAATGTTCTTGTCCTCATTGATAATGTGGGCCGTATTTTGATCTAAATCCACGAGCACTAAACCACGGATCAACTCCTTGCCTCCCTCATATATTGTTTCAATTTCAGCTTGTCTGGCTTGAAGCCTTCCGCTATTTTTAAAATACAAAGTTTGTTTTCCTTTAGACGTCACACCATCTGGCATTTGGGGGTTATTGTTAGAATGAACATATTCAATAATGCCAGAATCTAACTCGAAGCCTTCTTCCCGAGCAACAGAAAAGCTAGCATTGGAAGCAACAAAATACCCGAAAAAAATAAAAAGAATAATTAAAAATCTTTTGTTCATCAAGAGTTCCCTTTTAGGAGTGCAATAACTTTTTTTGAATTTCGCGGTGAATTTTTACGTTTTCTTCCCGATCTGTTTCAATTTCAATCAATGTCGGTGCGTTGCTTTTTAAGGCAATCCTGTAATCACGCACAAATTCTTCCCGCGTTTCCGGGCTGAAATAATTGATGTCAAACATCTCCGCAGCCCCTTCAAAACTGAATTCATGGGGCGTGCCAAAGAATTTTTCAAAATGTTTGTTGCGTTGGGCAATAGGTAAGAAATTAAAGATCCCGCCGCCGCGGTTGTTTAACACGATCACAATGACCGGTTGTTTGACTTGCGTGAGCATCGCCAGCGAATTTAGATCATGCAAGAGCGCTAAATCACCCAACAAAGCCGTCACGGAGCGATTGGCGCCGGCAGAAAATCCGACGGCCGTCGCTAGATTCCCATCGATCCCGCTTGCTCCGCGGTTGGCGGTCATTACGAGATTATTATCATGAGGCTGGGCGAAAATGTCTATCTCGCGGATGGGTAAACTGTTCGCCAGAAAAATCCCGTGATTATTCGGCAGTATATGCGACAACAAACGGCACACGGCCGGCTCGCTTAAGTCTTTATTTTTGGCAAAATAGCGTTCGAAAGTCAAGTCGGTTGCGTAGTTCGCTTTTTGTAACTTTTTAATTAAGTCGCCGGTCGCCGGTCGCCGGATATTTTTTCCGACAGACAAGCAGAAGTCTTTCACGCTGCTTTGCACTCGAGTCGTGACGATGTGATTAGGATCGTTGCGTAAGGGATGATTCAACACCATCACATAATGTTTGAATGTATTATTTTTAACGAACGCATCGTAGCGCTTCGAGGTGATTCGCCCCCCGACGTGAATGACGCCGTCAATGTTAAGAGACTTGACGAGTTTTTTGTTCAAAAGAATCTGGTCGAAGTAATGAATGAGATGTTCGTGGGTTGAGTTTAAGCGAAGCCCCGAAGAAATGTCGGGGAATATCGGCCAATTCAATGTTTCCGCCAAGGCCAAGACCGCTTCTCCCTCCTCTCCGCTCGCTAATTTGCCCGCGACGATCACTCCGCGCTTAATGTCTTTAATCTGCTCAATGACATTTTTTATTTGGTTGGCTGAAAGTGTTCGCTGCGGCAGAAGATATTTACTGTAAGGTTGATTGCTTTTCGTCCAGGCATTAATTTTCTTTAAATAGACGCTAAAGTTTTCTTTTGTTTTCACGGGCGTCAGCGGTTCACGGAACATGCAGTTTAAGTGAACAGGCCCTCGGAGTTCACCTTTGGATTTGCTGACCAATTGATCAATAGTTGTCAGGACAAATTCAGCCGGGATATCCACGCTCGGACAAGGCATGTCGAAAAAGAAACGCACGTAATCGCCAAACATTTTGACTTGATCAATCGCCTGGTTGGCTCCGGTAAACCGAAGTTCCGGCGGGCGGTCAGCTGTAATGACAATTAATGGCAACTTCTTTTTGGAAGCTTCAATAATGGCCGGGAAAAAATTGGCAGCGGCACTCCCGGATGTCGAAATCAAGGCACAGGGTTTTTGAGTGGCCGAAACGTAGCCTAGCGCGTGAAATGCGGCACCCCTCTCATCAAAATGGACAAAGCTCTTGGCCTTGGAATGTTCAGCAACGGCCAGGGCCAAAGGGGCACTGCGTGACCCCGAGGACAGACAAAAGTAGTCCACCCCACAGCGCACAAGCTCTTCCACAACAAGGGAAGTCCATAAATAATTGATATTGTTTGATTTATGAATATCCATGTTTGAATACACCACTTATTGTTAACCAATTCAGTCGACGCCGACTGAATTGGCTTCTATCTTCTTAACGCCGACGGCGGCCAAAAGGTCGTCGACCACCGCGACTACGAAACGATTGCGCACTAAAAACCCGTTGAGGTTTCTCAAATTCCATCTGCGGGATTTCCGGATGCTGGGAAATCGGCAGGACGATTTTAATCAACCGTTCAATATTCCCGATATCGTTGCGCTGTTCGGGGGTCACAATCGAAATCGCGTGGCCAGCCAGCCCCGCTCTTCCTGTCCGACCAATGCGATGCACATAATTCTCTGCCTGGTCCGGGAGATCGTAATTAATGACAAGTTCGATCCCTTTGACATCAATCCCGCGCGAGGCAATGTCTGTTGCCACTAAAATACGAAAACGCCCTGTTTTAAAGCCTTCCAGGGCCTGTCGACGCTGGGCTAACGATCGGTCCGAATGGATTTCGGCCGAGTTGTGCCCCCAATCGCGCAGCTGGCGGGCGATTTTGCGCGCCCCCATTTTCGTCCGGCAAAATAAAAGGATCGATCCGCGAAATTGTTTGAGCAATTTTCCCAAGAGTGTCCGTTTCATGTCTTTGTGGACGATGAACACTTCGTGGGTCACATGTTCCGCTGAAGTCCCATGCGGGGCGATCTCAACATTGACCGGCAATTTCATGTAGCGCGACGCCATTTTCATAATTTCCGGGGGCATCGTTGCCGAGAAAAATAACGTCTGGCGTTGGGCCGGGACCATTTTAATAATTTGTTCAATGTCGGGCGCGAATCCCATATCCAGCATTCGATCGGCTTCATCCAACACCAAGACATCAATGTCTTTTAAATGGAGTTGTTTCTGGCGTAAAAAGTCGAGAAGCCTTCCGGGGGTGGCAATGATGATCCGCGGGCTTCGTTTCAGCGCCTGAATTTGAGTGTGCATTGATTCACCGCCGATTAAGACGACGCTTCTGATCCCAAACCCTTGAACAATTTTGCTCATGCTTTCCTGAACTTGCACGGCCAGTTCCCGTGTGGGAACAATGATCAGCCCGCGGGATTTGGTTTGCGCCAAATGTTGAATCATGGGGATGGCAAAGGCCATTGTTTTCCCCGTCCCCGTCTGGGCGATGCCGATAATGTCTTTGCCTTCGATGGCCAAAGGGATCGCTTTGTGTTGAATGGGGGTGGGTATTTGAAATTTAAGATTCGCTAGAATCTCCAGGATTTTCGGAGCAATCCCTAAACCGTAAAAACTTAATGATGGATTTTCCATGTTTTGCGTAGTCTCTTTCATTGTTTAAATTGTTTTATTCTAAAGATGTCAACGCGGCCATGACCGCGACGCCTAAAATAATCATTGAAAGTTGGCCAAATGAAACACCAATTTTTTCATGGTCAATGTCATGCAATTCGGGGATTAAATCTGACCCGGCAACATACAAAAATCCTCCGGCGGTGATCGGCACCAACAGAGCCGTGTATCCGGCCATTTGCGATCCTAATGTTAATGAAATCACGACCCCGGCCACGGCCAGTAGCGCGGAAAGGAAATTCAAGAATAAGGCTTTCCCCACCGAAAGGCCGTTGTGCACCAAAATCCCAAAATCCCCGATTTCCTGCGGGATTTCGTGCAAAATAACGGCCAATGTCGTTGCCAATCCGATTTCCACATTCACCAAAAAACTCGCCCCAATAATGACGCCGTCGAGAAGATTGTGCACGGCATCCCCGACCCAGTTGAGTGTCGCCACCGGATGAATGTGATTTTCGGATGTCGGGATGTGGCAATGCCGCCAGCGCAGGAATTTCTCCAGAGAAAAGAACAACAAAATCCCGGCAATCACCAACAGCGATGTGTGAAGTCCGTTCCCGGAGTTCTCAAAAGATTCCGGGATGAGGTGGATCAACGCGTCACCAAAAAGGCTGCCTACTGCAAAGCTAACCATGTACAAAACAATTTTACGCAGATGGGTCGGATTAAGCGCCATTGTAAAAATCCCGATGAGTGAAATTAAACTCACCACCGTGACACTTCCCAATGCGTAAAGCCAGGTCGTCATCATTTTGTATTACTCCTTCTTAAACTTCGTGGTAACGAAAACAATCCACGGTGTGGTCATTGACCATCCCCGTGGCCTGCATGTGAGCGTAAATCACCGTCGGCCCCAGGAATTTAAACCCGCGCTTCTTAAGATCTTTCGCCAGCGTTTCGGCTTGCGGTGTCATCACTGGAAGATCTTTAATTCCTTTCCAACGATTCTTAATTGGTTTGCCACCGACAAAACTCCAGATGTATTTAGCAAACGTGCCAAATTCTTTTTGAATTTCTAAAAAGCGGTGCGCGTTATTAATCGTTGATTCGATTTTAAGTCGATTGCGAATAATCCCGGCGTTCAACAAAAGCTTTTTAACGTTTTTTTGCGTAAACTTGGCGACCTTCCTGGGATCGAACCCGGCAAACGCCTTGCGGTAATTCTCGCGTTTATAAAGAACCGTGCGCCAGCTCAACCCCGCCTGTGCCGATTCCAGGACGAGGAATTCAAAGATCTTTCGATCATCGTACACCGGCACGCCCCATTCCGTGTCGTGATAGGCCACGTAAAGCTCATCGGTCACTGTCGGCCAAGGGCAGCGGGGTTTAGGTTTTAATTGAATCATTTTATGCTTCTATCAAAATTATTGACAACCACACTTATGTGTGGTATATTGATCTATTCGTTTGCGCCCTCGTAGCTTAATGGATAAAGTTCTTGTCCAACGAACGAGATGATGTGGGTTCGATTCCCACCGAGGGCGTGATTATAAAATGTGCTCGAATGCAATCTCTGGACAAGTGTATTCGAGCTATTTAAAATTTTTCTTGATAATCTTCTGATATTCATTTATACTTCTATTGTTGGACAAGAGCAATAGTCAGAGAAAAGCATTAAGCTACGAGCACAGGCCAAGAGCAATCTTGGCCTTTTTTTATTACTCCCCCGAAGGGGGCAGAATACCACGGCTTTAGCCGTGGATGAATGCGTTTCCGATAGTGAGCATCACAGTGAACTATCGGACAAACA
>JAGVNC010000014.1 GCA_020053475.1 Candidatus Omnitrophota bacterium
ATATTAAAGCGCGTCCGAAATTCTTTGAGCTCATCTTCATTAAGTTTTTTCTGCTGATGCGAGATGTTTTTCCCCTCGCCGCTTTCACCTAAGCCGTACCCTTTGATGGTTTTGGCCAGGATGACGGTCGGCGCGCCTTTGAATTCCACGGCATTTTTGTAAGCGGCGTACACTTTTTCCGGATCATGGCCGCCACGGCGCATCTTGCGTAATTGTTCGTCCGACATTTCCTTGACCATGTCCAACAGTTTAGGATCGGCACCAAAGAATTTTTTACGGATATAAGACCCCGGCTCCACGGTATATTTCTGATATTCTCCGTCAACGACCTCGCCCATGCGTTTGGCCAAGAGCCCTTCTTTGTCCTTCGCTAAGAGGGGATCCCAGTCACCGCCCCAGATGACTTTGAGCACGTTCCATTGGGCGCCGCGGAAAAGGGCTTCCAATTCCTGGATGATTTTACCATTCCCGCGTACCGGGCCGTCCAAACGCTGGAGGTTGCAGTTAATGACGAAAATTAAATTGTCCAATTTTTCACGGGACGCGACGGTAATGGCACCGAGCGATTCCGGTTCATCCGATTCGCCGTCGCCCATAAAGACCCAGACTTTAGCGTCGTCTTTGTGTTTAAGTCCGCGATCTTCCAGATAACGCATAAAGCGGGCCTGATAAATGCCGCAGATCGGAGCCAGCCCCATGGAAACGGTGGGGAATTGCCAGAAATTCGGCATGAGCCAGGGATGCGGATAAGAAGATAGTCCGCCGCCGGGCTGTAATTCCCGTCGGAAATTGGTTAAATTTTGTTCGGTTAAGCGGCCTTCGACAAAGGCGCGGGAGTAAACACCCGGAGAGGCATGGCCTTGAAAGTAAACGAAATCCCCGCAAAAATTTTTGGTACGGGCGCGGAAGAAATGATTAAATCCCACCTCGGCTAATGTGGCTGAGGAGGCATAAGTGGAAATGTGCCCGCCAATTCCGGCTTCTGCTTTGTTCCCGCGCACGACCATGGCCATGGCGTTCCAGCGAATGATGCTCTTGATCCGCCGTTCAATCTCGCGGTTGCCCGGGTAAGGGGGCTGCTGGTTACGGGGAAGCGTATTGACGTAGGGGGTATTAACGGTGAAAGGGAGGGTAACGCCGGCTTCCTGGGCCCGGATCTGTAAGCGGGCCAGGATATTCTGGGCCTGGTCTAGGGAGCCGTGCTTAAGGACATATTCTAGCGAATCCAGCCATTCAATAATCTCAATTTCTTCAACTTCCGAGGATCGCTGGTTGACACCATCTTCAGGATTCATATGTAACCCTTTCTAAATCGATACGTAAGGATAAATTACAGATATTTTCCCTTGAGCGGGAGGAAGTTGAGTTATTGTATTATGGATTGATTTATTGCGCAAGGAGATTTTACCGGGAATCTTGACTTCCGTTGACAAATTAATGCGGAGGGGAACTCCCCTGCCTGTTAATTAATGCGGAAGGAGAGACTCGAACTCTCAAGGCTTGCGCCATGCGCTTCTGAGACGCACGCGTATACCAATTCCGCCACTCCCGCAATATCGTTCGTAGTTGGTCCCGTGGAAGGCAAAGCCTTCCACGGGGCGATCTCCGAACTGTGAACTAATATACTGAGAATTCTTGAAGCTGTCAATCAGTGCTTAAAGTCCGTAGCTGGCAACCCTGTTTACTCCGAACTATGAACTCCGAACTCTTTATGTTATAATCACCCTCTATGGGGCAGACAATCGCGACTAATAAAAAGGCATTTCGTGACTATTTCCTCTCGGACCAGCGGGAATGCGGCATCGAGCTTAAAGGGGGGGAAGTCAAGTCCGTCCGGGAAGGGCATGTCAGCTTTACGGACAGTTTTGCCCGTGTCGAGAAAGACGAGGTTTTTTTGTATAGCCTGCATATTGATCCTTATGCTCAAGCTAGCTATCTGAATGAAGACCCTGTCCGTAAGCGTAAGCTCCTCCTGCATAAGAAGGAAATCAAGCGTCTTTTTGGGTTGACCACGCAAAAGAACATGGTTTTGATCCCCACCAAAATCTACTTTAATAACCGTGGGCTCGTGAAGGTGGAAATTGCCTTAGGCAAAGGTAAGAAACTTTACGATAAGCGGGAAACGATCAAAAAACGCGATTTAGATCGCGAAGTCGGTCGTGCAGTCAGGCAGAAGCGAAGATAGTTTGCTATAAATTGTTAAATTGGTTATAATTATACAAAACTTAGGGGTAGCCTTTTTATGATAGAGGAAATTCTTCAAGAATTGAATCGTTGTAAGGTTAAATATTTGGTCGTTGGTGGGATTGCGGTGAATTTACACGGATTTTATAGATCGACGCAAGACTTGGATATCATCCTGCTTTTGGAGAATTCAAATTTAAAGAAATTTGTCAATGCTGTAAAAAAACTTAAGCTTATCCCAAGAATTCCGGTAAAGATAGAGGATTTTACTAACGCGGAATTAAGAAAGATATGGATTAAGGATAAAAATATGAAAGCATTTACGCTTTATGAACCAAATTTTCAGAAGAAATATCTGGACGTGATCATTGATCATCCTTTGAGTTTTAGGAACGCATATAAGAAGAGAAAAATTTTTAAGGATGGTGAATTGAACGTCCCCACGATTGCTATTACAGATCTTATCGCTATGAAGAAAATCGCTTCCCGGGAGAGGGATAAAATTGATATCAATGCGCTCATGCAGATCAAGGAGACAGCCCATGAAGCGAAAAAGAAAATATGAGTATCCGCAGGAAGATTTGAATAGTTATATGGCTGTTCCTGTTAAAGAAAAACTGAAGATGCTTGAAAAGATGAATGATTTTTTTGACCGCTTTATGCCTGCGCAAAGCAAAAAAGCTTGGAAGAAATTACAGGAAAAAGGTTTTTAATCGTTCTTTTTTAGAGTTTCCATATACGGGGGTGACTGGTTTCGACTTGAGTTGTCAACGTATAGGCGGCATGCCGGGGATGCTTGGTCGGCCCCGTTAACAATCCAAGCAACACATAAACGCAAACACGTTAATGTACAGCGATGCTGAATTGGCATTTGTTTCTTCGGAAGCTCCTGCTGAAACAGCATTACAAGTCGTTGCCTAATATTTAGGTAACGCCTCTTTATAGGTTTTGCCTATGGACCTGTAAAGAGCCCTACATGGGCTGGTCTCGCGGATGCTTTCGTTCGCGGGGCGAGATTAAAGAAAGCTGATCCTGCTTGAGCTTGTTTATCGACGCAAGCGGGATGACGCGTGAAAGATAGACTAAGCATGTAGAAACTTATATCGCGTAACCCAAGGACCCGGGTTCGATTCATACGAGTCGACTTCTGAAGTAATTCAGAATGCGAAACCTGGCTTACATCAAGGAAGCCCTATTCTCAATTAAAATTGAGAAGGGTAATCTTGAGGGGTGAAAGCCCTGCAGAGACTTCCTCGAAAGAGGAGATAGAGGGAGGTACCGTTGAAATTAAATCAACGGTAAATTTGAGCCTTCTATAATACGCCAGGCAACCTTAACATTGTTTAAGGTTGAAGAGATAGTCCACGCTATTCAGTAATGAGTAGATTTGTGTCCCGGCACCTCCACCATTTTATTTTTATGGATGGAATAAGGATGATTTGATTTTTTGGGTATGTTTAATAAAATAGGTTATACTAATAAAGAGGTGAAAAATGGATATGAATAGCTTAACGAAGGTTTTTTCTGAGTATGGTAATAAGTGGGTTGCTTTAACTGATAATAAGCAAGTCATTGCTTCAGCAAATAATTTGAAACAAGTTCTAAAAATGGCAAAAGAAAAGGGATATAATAATCCTCTCACAGCTCTTATTCCAGACCCCAAATCTGAATATGTTCTATGACCTATCGTTTCCCTTATTTTCGATATCTTAGGGTAGATACTTCCAACCCATTACACCGCTTTAAAAATGAGCCCTTACTAGATATTGCCCTGTTAAATAATAAAAGCAATAAATCTGTGAAAGTTGTAGCTTATATTGACACAGGTTCACAATGGTGTCTTTTTAATAAACAATATGCTTTTTTGAAATAGGGTTAAAAGACTATAAGAGTGCAGAAGCACATCCTGTTGGTGGTATTGGTGGGCCTAATGCTAATACAGTTTGATCTTCCCCCGAAAAAGTGGACACTTTGAAGAGTTGGTATTAGCATAATACCGGCTCAGAAGGAGGTGTCCGATGGTGGGAGAAAATGGCAAGAAGA
>JAGVNC010000102.1 GCA_020053475.1 Candidatus Omnitrophota bacterium
AAAAGAACGCATTCGTCGCTGGGCTATCTCAGTCCCTTCGATTACGAAAAACGCTCTTTTCCATCTTTACTAACCGTCCACTGATCTGGGGAAGGTCAATCATCAAACGACACAATTATCTATTAAAAAGGTAGAAGTGCATAATACCAAGTTATCATCTGAACGTTTACCGAGCTATTAATATGGAAACGCAAAATCAATTAAAAGATTCTCCTGAGATTACCATTTCTGATCTAACTTCAAGAGAAGTTTCCTTCCCGAGAATAAATTTTTCATTAAATATTCAAAGTGTCAGTGGTGGAGATATAAAAGACAAAATTGCTGAAAATTCTTTGAAGATTTCAGTTAATTGGGAACCTTTAGCCAAGAAACGGGATCAAAAAGGTCTTATAATGGGTTGTGATTTCAAAATAAGCGAAGAAAACTTTAAGGCAGAGATCTATATACGGACCAAAATGGAATTTAACAAAATTATTCCCGAGGGGCAGGTTTTTTATACATCTTTTTTCCAGTCGCTTGCGGCTACTTTATTTTTTCCATTTTTGGTCGAGTTAATTGCTAGTAATTTTAAAAGATTAGATTTTTCTCAATCTCCATTAATTTTAGATCGTAAATTGCTTGATATGATCTTAGAGGAAACCGAAAAGCAAGGCCCCCTTTCAAAAATTAATGATAAAAAAGTATAGGTCTCATCGGGATACGTTCAACCTCATCCCCCTTTTGGTTTCTTAAAATGAAGGGGGATTTTTTATGTCCAAAATGATCGTTGTAGAGCAAATTGAACGTAAGATTTATTTTATGCGCGGGATGAAGGTGATGCTGGATAAGGATTTGGCTGAGCTGTACGGGGTCTTGACGAAAAATTTAAATAAGGCTGTGACGCGTAATTTTGATCGTTTCCCCGCGGATTTCATGATAAGGCTGACCAAGAAAGAATATGATTCTTTAAGGTTCCAAATTGGAACCTTAAAGAAAGGAGCTCATTCTAAATATTTACCTTACGCGTTCACCGAACAGGGCGTGGCCATGTTATCAGGTGTTCTAAAAAGTAAGCGTGCCGTTCAGGTCAACATCGCTATCATGCGCGCGTTTGTCCGCCTGAGGGAAATTTTATCGACTCATAAGGAATTGGCACAAAAGTTAAATGAACTGGAGAAAAAATACGATGCCCAGTTCAGGGCTGTGTTTGAAGCCATCCGCCGCCTGATGACTGAAGAGGCGAAGCCCAAGGGAAAAATTGGGTTTCATCCGTGAGGTATTTTCCCCCGATAGAAGACCTAGGGCACGTCCCATCGTCCAAACTTCCTTACAAGCCCCTTGACAATCCCAGCGTCCTCTGGCAGTATAAATCTTGTTAAAATAAATGTTTGGGACGGCATTTTCCCAAAATCGCGGCTGTCTTGAACTTCAAATCGAAAGCATCCCCTCATGTTGAATCATCTCATGCTTTGGCAGGCAATTAAAATCGGCGGGCCCGTGATGTACGTGCTCATTGGGTGTTCCATTGTATCGATTACCGTGATCCTAGAACGAATTTTTTATTATTACAAGCGGTCCCGTACGACCCGGGAGCGTTTTATGAAACAAATCCGGGAACAGTTGGAAAAAAGCGATGTTAAAGGGGCCTCGATGGTTTGCCATAGGACTCAAACTCCTTTTGCTTGTGTGGTTACTGCCGGATTAAGTTCTCCTCAAACGGAAGAGAAAGAGGTCTCAGAAGCGTTGGAAAGGGCGATTGTCGTCGAGACAGCCGATTTAGAACGCCGCACGGCGATTGTCGGGACGATCGGGAGTACGGCTGTTTATATCGGATTATTAGGGACGGTCTGGGGCATTATGAAAACATTTAAGGACATGGCCCAGCATGGCTCGGGCGGCATTAACATTGTCATTGGCGGTATCTCGGAAGCGTTAATCTGTACCGCCGCGGGATTGTTTGTGGCCATCCCGGCGGTCGTCGCGTATAACTATTTCGTCAAACGGATCAATAGTTTTGTGATTGATATGGAATTGTGCGCGTCGGAAACCACCGGCCTTTTGCGGGCACACAAAAAGGCAAAGGCCAAATGAAAAGAAGATACGGGTCGCAAGCCTTAATGACCGAGATTAATATCACCCCGTTTACGGATGTGATCCTTGTGTTATTGATTATTTTCATGGTCGCGACCCCGTTGATTTCTCAAAACAGTATTGAGGTCAAACTTCCGCGGGCCTCCACTCAAGAGGCCATTGACGACCCCCGGCAGGTTTATATCACCATCAGCGCGGAGGGGATCGTTTATCTCGACGACAAAATCATCACGAAAAAAGAGTTGAAGCAGAAAATCGACGCGTTAATAAGCAACAATCAGGCCCTGAAAGTCATTGTCGGCGCTGACCAGGCCAGCCGTTTTCAGGAAGTTGTCGGAGTGATTGATGTCTTAAAGAAGTCAGGTGTCAGAAATTTAAACATCGCCACACGCACAACGAATTAAACAAGATGAATAATGATTTAAAAGAGTTATGGCAATCGTTAGCGCTTGTGTTGCGCGCCCACCCCTGGCACGGCATTCCCATCGGACCAGAATCTCCCCAGGTTGTCAGTGCCTACATTGAAACGGTGCCGACGGACACAGTCAAATATGAAATCGACAAGCGGAGCGGTTTCTTAAAAATTGATCGCCCCCAGAAATATTCCAGCATTTGCCCGACGCTTTACGGGTTTATTCCGCAGACATATTGTGGATCGCATATTGCCAAACTTTGCCAGGAACGTACCGGCCGGCCGGACATTGTCGGGGATGATGATCCTTTAGATATTTGTGTCCTGACCGAAAAAGATGTCAGCCACGGGGATGTGATGGTCCGCGCGACTCCGATTGGGGGGTTTTGCATGATCGATCAAGGCCAGGCCGATGATAAAATCATCGCTGTGATGCATACCGACGGCCTTTACAGCCAGTGGAAGGACATCAGCGATTGTCCGCGCGCTTTTATTGATCGGCTCAAACATTATTTTCTCACGTATAAAGATTTGCCCGGCTCGGATGAACGGCTGTGTGAAATCACGCATATTTATAACAGAGAGCAGGCCCTCGAAGTGATCCGCAAAGCGAGGCAAGATTATTTGGAAAAATATAGCCGGCTTGATGCGATGATGAATGAACGGATGGAAGATTAAAGGCGCGATGGAAAAACAATCAGGCAAAAAACCCTCAGCGATGAAAAATTTTCTTAATCATGCTAGGATGTATATTTTTCGTGGCCTTCTCGCCATTATTCCTATTTTACTGTGCGTTTTTGCGTTGCAACTATTGTATGTGCTGATTGACAAGCGGGTGATGGGATTTTTGAGCCAGTTTGTCGAAGTCCGGCAAATCCCGGGGTTGGGGCTTCTCTTGGTGTTAGTGTCCCTTTATCTCATCGGATTAATTGTCAGCAACATTCTCGGTCGTCAGCTATTGCACTTTTTTGAACGGATCACCGAGCGGATCCCTTTTATTAAAACGATTTATGGCGTCGGCAAACAACTGTCGCATGGGTTGTCGATTGCGGATGGAGAAAAGCAGGCCTTTAAGAAAGCGATCCTGATTAAACTGGAGAATACCGGGCTTTTGGTGCCGGCGTTTGTCACAGGATCCATCGTTCATTCTGAGACAAAAGAAGAATATTTGTTTGTGTTGACACCGACAGCTCCCAACCCGGCTTCGGGTATTATCTTTGTCGTCAAAGCTTCCCAAGCCATTGATCCGGGATGGAGCATCGAAGACTGTTTGAAAGCCATTGTCTCGGTAGGGATTATTTCTCCAAAAGATTTGAAGTTTCAACCTTTCCTAAAAAATGGCATTAAGTAATCCCCCAACTGCCGATCCTTGCCTGTTAATTGTCATCACGTACAATCAACTTTCCTTTACTCAACGATGCATTGAAAGTATTCAGCGGCGCACCCAATATCCTTACCGGCTTTTGGTTATTGATAACGGCAGCGACGATCGAATGATCCAATATTTGCAGAATCTGCAACGCAAAGATGACCGCGTGTTTGTCATTTTTAATAAGCAAAATTTGGGGTGGATCGGCGCTGTCAACCAGGGCCTGACGTACGGGGAATTCCCGTATTACTGCGTGATGAATAACGATTTGGTGGTGTACCCGGGATGGCTGGAGGAAATGGTCAAGGTGGCCGAATCCGATAAAATGATCGGGTTGGTCAATCCGGAATGGAATTTGGGCAAAGGGTACGCGCAAGACCACCGCGCGTTTTATCACGGGGTCGTCAAGCGCCGCAAGGAAGACTGGATCGAGACTGATTATGTCCGCGGGTTTTGTTTCTTGATTAAACGGGATGTCGTGGAGAAAGTCGGGGGGTTAGACCCCTTGTATGGAAACGGGTATTATGAGGATTGGGATTATTCGATGCGGGCAATCCAAGTGGGGTTTCGTTGCGCGCGCGCCTTGAAAGCGTTTGTTTACCATCACATGAACGTGACGTTCAAAAGTGTCGTCGCCCAACAGCAATACCAAGAAAATTTCCAAAAGAACGAAAAGATATTTTACAAACGTTGGGGCCGGCCTTTACGTGTTTTATGGATTTGGGATGACACATTTGAGCAAGAATGCCCCCAAGCGAGGGATTTGATTGAACAATTGTTACGGCAGCAAAATCGCCTTTATGTTTTTTCTCCGTTGCCGCTCTCAATCCGGCACACCAATTGCCTCTGGCGCCAGATTTCCAGCGGATGGTTGACGTTGTCGATGTGGGTGGTGTTATTCAACAGCCTGCGGTTTTCTGGGAAGAAACGGTATCATTTGATCGTCTGCTCGAAGGCAATGTCCAAACACCTCGACAAAGGGTGGATCCATCGGTCTTTTAAGTTGTGTTCTACCGCTGAAATCGCGAACAACCTTTTAAGAGAAAAGATGGGAAAAATACGCCATGATCAATTCTAAGAATTTGCCCATCTTGCGGCTTGTCTGCATGGCGGTGTTTGTCAGTTTGTGTTTCCTGCACTATTTTTCCCTTCGGCCTTTATGGATTGATGAACGGTTGGTGTTTGAAAGTTTTACCGAACGCGATTATCCGGAGCTTTTTTCCCGCCTTAAAAACGGCCAAACGTTCCCGCGCGTGTATTTGGCCGCGATTAAAGCCTTTGCCGCCCCCTGGAACAATCACCTGTTGGCCGTGCGGTTTTTTTCGCTTGTCAGCATGTTGTCGGCTTATTTACTTTGGATAAAGCTGTACAGCCAGAAAAAAGAGCAGGGCTTGGGGTTGTTGTTAATGATCCTCGCCATGACTTGCACGTTTCGTTTTTCTTATTATGCCTCGGAGCTCAAACCTTATTCATTGGATGTTTTTGTCGTCGCTCTCTACACATGGTTTTTGATTGATCAACGGCGGTTTGAAACGCAGCGTCCCACGACAGGCCTTTATGTGATGGCCGCCGTTTTGCCGTTGTTAATGCTTTTTTCGTACGGATCTCTTTTTGTCGTTTGGATGGCCGCGTTGAATTTTTTGTTAATGATCAAAAACAACAAGGCGTTAATTGGGCCCTTGGTTGTCAATATTATCTCCGTGGCGATTTGTTTTATGGCCGTGTATCGCTTGGATTTGATCTATTCGATGAATGAGCCCACAATGCACGAGTATTTTCAGGAAAGTTTTATTCATTTTACGTCGTTGTCAGCGTTCTTTTCGCCGTTAGGAGAGGGAATCAGGCGGTTGGGGACGTGGTGGTATGGGAATGGAAAATTTTTTATCCGGGCGGCCACGCCCTTTATTTTTTTCTTTTTATACGGATTGGGGCGTTATGGCTTTAAGCAGCTCAACAACAGCCGTTTCCGGCTTCATGAGATCGGAGCGATCGGATGTGCCCTGATCGTGGAGCTGTTTGTGATGGGATGTACAGGAAAATATCCCTTTATCGCCGAGAGGATCACCCTATTTTTAGCCCCTTTTGTCATTTATTTTACGGTCCAGGGGATCGAGGACCTTCGGCGATTCAAGGTCGCTCACCGGTTCGCGGTGGCGTATTTTGTCATTTATCTGTTAGCCTCTCTCGTCCATTCGTTTCAGTATTATTGGGGTTTTTATACAGGGATTCCGGCCTAAAATCCTCTTGCTATCCTCGAAGCCAGTAGATATAATGATTTTCTCATTATTTTTAGTATTAAGATTAATATAATATAAAGGAGTTAGCATGCCTGTTGTTCATCTCAACGAGCAAAATTTTGACCAGGAAGTCGTTAAGTCGACACTTCCTGTGTTGGTGGATTTTTGGGCTGAATGGTGCGGCCCTTGCCGGATGATTGGCCCGATTGTCGAAGAAATTGCCAAGGATTTAGACGGCAAAGTGAAGGTGGGCAAAGTCAACGTCGATGAGGCCCAGGAATTAGCGGCCAAATTTAACATCATGTCCATTCCGACATTGCTTATTTTTAAAGGGGGCAAGGCCGTCGACATGATTGTCGGGGCTGTGCCTAAAGATCAAATTTTAAAAAAAATCAACGTGAGTTAATATGTTCATCCACTTTTGTAAATCAAAAATAGGCCATGCGACGGTTACCGAAGCTGAATTGCATTACGAAGGCAGTATTACCATTGATGAAAAGCTTCTGGAAGCGTCGGGGATCCTCCCGGGAGAAAAGGTCGAAGTCCTTAACATGCATAACGGGACCCGTTTCGAAACATACACGATCTCCGGGAAGGCCGGATCAGGGCACATCTGCTTGAATGGCCCGGCGGCCCGGTTGGGGATTGTCGGGGATCAAATCATTATTTTAAGTTATGTCCTTGTTGAACCGGGCGAAGCCAAGACAATGAAGACAAAAGTGATCTATGTGGATGAGAATAATCGCATTAAAACAACTAGCCGTAAGGTGTAAGGTTAAGAAGCGAGTATGGTCTTAGGTCTTTGGGGTTAGGAGGATTCCCTTCAGCCTAAACCTTACGACTATACTCGTTTCCAAACCCTCTAACTTATTCCTATGATGCAGCCTTCCGTTTTAAAAATCCGTTTGTATGGAGATCCTTGCCTGCGTAAAAATTCATCGATTGTGAAAGACCTTGGCTCAAGCGAACAGTTACTGATTAAATCGATGTTAGCGACGATGTATGAGGCCAAAGGAGTTGGCTTGGCCGCGCCTCAAGTGGGGATTAATCAGAGGATCTTTGTCGCCGATATCGGGGATGGGCCGATGGTTTTCATCAACCCCCAAGTGGTGAAAAAATCAGGATCAGGAAGATTAGAGGAGGGCTGTTTAAGTGTTCCCGGGGTCAATGTCCCTGTGAAGCGTGCCCAAAAAATTTTGGTTCGTTTCGTCAATGAAGACAACCAGAAAAAAGAAAAACATTTTGAGGGCCTTTTCGCCCGGGTGATCCAGCATGAGACAGATCATTTAAATGGAAAGTTGATTGTGGATTACGCCAATTTTTCTCTTAGGCAAAAGATCAAAAAGATATTAAAAGAAATCCGGGAATTCCAGAAAACCAATGGTGCATATCGTCCAGGATAATTATTCCAGCGAAGTTCATAATCTACCGGCGTGGTTCAAGCAGGACATCCCTGACATGGGCCAAATCGGCAAGATGAAATCCTTGTTCCGGTCATCCGGCCTTCATACGGTGTGTGAAAGTGCCCGATGCCCTAATATGGGAAAATGCTGGGGCAGAGGCGTTGCCACATTTATGATCTTAGGAGAAATTTGTACGCGGGCTTGCCGCTTTTGCGCGGTCAGAGCCGGCCGGCCGCAGGCGGTTGACCCTAAAGAGCCTCGTCAAATCGCTCAGGCCGTGCGTCAGTTGAATTTGCGTTATGTCGTGATCACGTCGGTGGCCCGCGATGATTTAGAGGACGAGGGCGCCCAGCATTTTGTGGAAACGATCGAGGCCATCCGTGAAGTGATGCCTCAAACAAAAATTGAGGTGTTAGTCCCGGATTTTTCAAATAAGATTGAGAGCCTTAAGAAACTTGTCGCTGCCGGCCCGGAGGTGGTGAGCCATAATATTGAAACCGTCCGCCGCCTGGCACATGATGTCCGTCCTCAAGCGGATCATGATCGCTCCTTAGAGGTGTTAAAAAATTTCAAGCGCCTGGCGCCAACAATGTTCGCGAAAACAAGTTTCATGGTCGGATTAGGCGAGACCATGGAAGAAATTGATGATCTCATGAAAGAATTATCCTTGATTGGTTGTGACATATTGACCATTGGGCAATATTTGGCCCCGACGCGCGGCCGACGGCATTTACGCGTGAATCATTTTTATACGCCGCAAGAATTTGAGGATTTTAAAAAACGTGGCCTTGCGTTAGGGTTTAAACATGTGATGAGCGGGCCATTGGTCCGCAGTTCTTTCATCGCGGAAGAAGGATATAAAGATTGCCTGGGGAAACTCTCTCCCTTAAATGGTTAACCAGCATGCCTCTTAACGAAAAATTTAAAAACATCTTATCTTTTTGTTTACGCGTGGGATTGAGCGCGATCCTCCTCATTTATTTGTTTAATAAAATCGATCAAAAGCAAACGATGGAGGTCCTTCAAGGGGCCGATATCGGATTGATGGCCTTGGCCTTCGTTATTTTTTTAGGAATTAACGGGATTCTTTTATGGCGTTGGTTTTTTTTCATCCGAGTGTTGGATTTAAACGCTCCGGCGAAGGAAATCGCCCGTTATTTTTTTGTGGGATTATTCGGGAACCTTTTTTTACCCAGCTCGATTGGCGGCGATTTGATCAAAATTATCGGCTTGTGCCGGGATAGTTCCCAAAAACCACGCGTCGTCGCTTCTGTTTTGCTCGATCGGTTAAGTGGGTTTGCCGGGATTACGCTTGTTGCCATCGGATCATTTATCATTGGGTATCGATTCATTGAAGAAAAGTCCATCCTGATGATCATTGCATTTATGGGCGTCGGGGCCTTTAGCGTTGCGGCCATTTTGTTCAATGAAAAAATTTTTACGCTGGGTTGTTCGGTCTTTCGCTGGGCCCCCAAAGTCCAGCAAGCCTTGATGAGCATGCATTATGATATCGCCCTGTTAAAGGGGAAGCAATTCGAAGGGTGGAAAGCAATCGGGATTTCCTGTTTGGCTCAGCTCACGTTCGCTTTTTGCTGGTACTTAATTGCTCAGGGATTGCATCAAAATATTCCCCTTTTTTATTTTTTTATTTTTGTCCCTATTATTTGCGTTGTTTCGTCTTTCCCTTCCATCGGAGGCCTGGGTGTCAGGGAATGGGGGGCCGCCTATTTATTTTCACAGATTGGCGTCGCCCAGGGCGTTGCCGTGAGCATCTCGCTGATGAATTTTTTATTTATGGTTTTAGTCGGCCTATGGGGGGGAGCCATCTATGTCTTTACGGTATCTTCTCGACGGGTATAACATCGTTCACCAGATGGATTCTCAAGAAAAAATTGAGGATGAACGGCTTAAATTAATCCACTTCGTCGAACGCCTGCAGCCGCAGGGAAGCTCCAAGAATGAAGTGACGATTGTTTTTGACGGCAGGCCCGGCCTTTTTTCGTGGCAGGGGGCCGGTGGCATCAAAGTCCTTTTTTCGATGGAGCAATCCGCGGATGATGTGATTCGCCGGCTGGTCGCGGAAGCCAACAATAAGAAAAACATCGTTGTTGTCAGCAATGACAAGGAACTATTTTTAGCAACACGTGCTCAAGGGGCCAAAATTGTCAACGTTCAAAAATTTTTGGCCCAACCTCACCCCTCAACTAAAGGTGTCAGGCAGGATCAAGGCAAGGAGAAAGAGCCTTCCAAATATATTCCAAAGACATTAGAATTTAAGATCAACGCTGAGATGGAAGACATCTGGCTTAAAAAGAAACCAAAAGAGCGTTAACATATTCAAGCCGTTAGGGCGAAATCTTTATTATTCAATCAAATCACTCTATCATAAAACTATGAATGATGTCATTCGACGAAGTGTTCATTATTTGGCTGCCGTGGGAGACAGCCTTTATTTTTTAGGGAGCGTGTTCGGCCACATTGTTCGGGGGCGCGTCAGGTTCGTTGAGGTGGTTAAGCAAGTGTATGAACAAGGGGTGCAGTCGATTTCGATTATTGCGCTAACCTCGTTGGCTTCCGGCGTTGTGTTGGCGTTGCAAGGATATGTGGCGTTAACTCGATTTGGGGCCAAAGACGCAATCGCTCCGTTGGTGGCGTTATCTTTAGTGCGCGAAATGAGCCCGGTGTTTACCGCTTTGATTTTTTCGGGGAAGGCCGGTGCCCGTATCACGGCTGAATTAGGCACCATGAACGTCAGCGACCAAATGCTCGCCACGCGCACCATGGGAGTTGATCCTGTCGAATTTCTTGTTGTTCCGCGCCTCTTGGCGTGCCTCATTGTTTTACCGATTCTCACGTTAATCTCGGAGTTAATTGGAATCGCCGGAGGGTATTTAGTGGCCGTTTATGAAGCCAATATCCCCGGTGTCTTTTATCTTAATCAAACATTAAAAGTCATTCATTATGTGGATTTTTTTAGCGGGTTTATTAAAGTTTTCTTTTTTGCCGTTTTGATCGGGTGGATTTGTTGTTATCAAGGCTTCGTGACGAATGGTGGCTCTCTGGGTGTCGGGAAGTTCACGACCAAGGCAGTTGCCTATTCCTATATTTTTGTTATTATATCTAACACGATTTTAACCAAGATTATTTTGACGTTTTGGGGGTAATCTCTTATGATTGATCGGCTTTTGTCTATCGTCATTGTTTGTTTATGTTTATCGAGTTGCCAGACATCCAAAGGCAACATTGGCAACGTCCAAAGTTTTGATGCCCCTGTTGTCGAAGCCAAATGGATTCGAAACGGCGAACCCATTGAGTTTGAGGGGGAATTCTGGTCGCCGGCGGATGGGATCGAAAATTTATTAGATTCGGAAGTTTATCTTGTCGGTGAATATCGAGGCGCGCAATTCTTTGTGGATAAACAGGATGTCCGCCCTTACAATCGTTTGTATACAAAATTCGAGAGGAATAAATTCCGGTATTTTTTTCCTCAGAAAAAGCAGCAACAACAATGATCGAAATTTCTCATGTCACGAAAACATTTAACGGCCAACGGGTCCTTGATGATGTCAGCTTAACGATTAAGGATGGAGAGATTTTTGTTATTTTAGGGGAAAGCGGGGCAGGGAAAAGCGTTCTTTTAAAACACATGGTCGGATTGTTAAAACCCGATCGAGGCCAGATCCGCCTGGATCAGCGTGACGTCACGCCATTGACGGAAAAAGAATGGTTGGCCTTAAGAAAGACGATGGGTTATCTTTTTCAAGAAGGGGCTTTATACGATTTTATGAATGTGTTTGAAAATATTGCCTTCCCTTTGGAAGAACATACCAGCTTGACGCACGAGCAGATTACCAAAAAGGTCCGGGATATTTTACAGTTGATTGGGTTACAGGGCGTCGAACAAAAATATCCGGCGGAGTTAAGCGGAGGGATGAAAAAACGCGTGGCATTGGCGCGGGCCATTATTTTGGATTCAAGGATTCTTTTTTGTGACGAGCCCACATCGGGGCTCGACCCGATCCGCAGCCGTGATATTTCGGACTTGATCCGCAACGTGACGAGGAAATTACATTGCACGACGATCATCACGTCGCATGACATCGCTAATTCTTTCCGGATTGCGGATCGGCTGGTGATTATTAAAGACGGGAAAGTCGCGGCATTAGGGACGCAGGCGGAATTAAAAGTTTCACCAGATCAATTTATTCAGGCATTCATTGGGTGAACGGCGTAAAGGACGGAAAGCGATGGATAAAAAAGAATCGACACGTAATCTTTTGACAGGCCTATTTTTTCTTTTAGGGGTTGCGCTGATTGTTTTTTTTGTGGTGACCATCGGGAAAAACCGGGGGATCACTCAATCAAAATTTGCGGTTGAAGTCCTTTTCCGCAATGTTAAGGGCTTGATGGAGGGGGCTCCTGTCCGCTTGGCGGGCGTGAATGTGGGCAGCGTGAACAGCATCGATTTTCTTGATCAGGATATTGAAGGCCGGCGGGTGAAAGCCACATTGCATATTTTTAGTAAATATCGAAATCAATTTAATCGCCCCTTGGCCTTTGCGATTAACACAGAGGGGATTTTGGGAGAGAAGCTCATTGAAATCGCGGGGAAATCCGACGGGCCGCCGATAGATTTGTCGCAGCCGATTTTCGGCGAGGATTCCATCGATGTCCAGGATTTGGCCGAAACATTTGGGAAGGCCGCGCAAACATTTACAGGGACCGTCGAAGAACTTAATAAGATCGATATGGTGGAATTGGCAACAGTCCTGCGGGATTCGTCCAAAGCGTTATTAGAAACGTCCCGCGGGCTTAATACCCTGATGGCGGATTTTAAGGACATTACCGTTAAATCCAAACGGGTGATGGACCGTTTGGAACAACGCCTGATTGACGGCAATCTTTTTAAAGTCTTTTAACAGGATAGAGGTTAACGATACTCAAAAAAAATCATTTGCGAAAGGACGTGACGAATGTTTATTATCAGCAATTTACTGATGGCTGTCGCTCCCGTCATCCACACCGTACTGAATATTTATGTTTGGGTCATTATCTTCCGGGTCCTGATCACCTGGGTCAACCCCGATCCGCTTAACCCGATCGTTCAATTTTTAGGCCGGATTTCCGACCCGTATTTGAATCTGTTCCGGCGCTTTTTGCCGCCGTTAGGAGGCATCGACTTTTCTCCGATCATCGCCGTTATGCTGTTGAGCGTTGTGAATAGTTTCTTTTATACGACCCTGATGGACATCGCGTATCGTTTGCGTTAACTTTCGAATAATTAAAGCTTGCAAAAATCATGCCAAGAAGATATGATTTTAGACATTTAAAGCGAGGGAATAGGCTGTGTTGGATCAAGTCAAACAACTGATGGAAATGAAGCGCCAGGCGGACCAAATGAAACGTGAATTGGACGCCATGCAAGTGGAGCACGAAGAGCGCGGCATCAACGTGGTCGTCACAGGCGCCCAAACGGTCTGTTCGATCAATATTGATGACACATTGGTTGCCAGTGGAAATAAAGCCGAACTAGAAAAAGAATTGGTCCGCTGCCTGAACGGGGCGATTAAAAAAGCCCAACTGCAAGCGGCCCAGAAAATGAAAGATCTGATGCCGGGATTCCCGGGATTATGACAACATGAGGGAGGAAGACAATGCCGTACGACCAATCGTTGGACAAGGAAATTTTCAAAGAAACCAAAGAATTCGGAGATTCACGGATTACCGTTGGAGTGTATTCTTACAATAACGGGGAAAAGAAGCTGCAGATTGTCCGTGAGAACGTTAATCAAAATGAAGAATGGCGTTTTGCGAAATTGGGCCGTTTGACGAAACCGGAAGCCCAGGAAATCGTCCCGATCGTGATGAAAGCCATTGAGAAAATGTAGGGCACCCGGATGGATGTCGTTTATCTCACAAGAGTCGGTTATGAAAAAATGACCAAGGAGCTCGACGAATTAAGGAGGGAGCGCCGACGGATTTCCAAAGCGATTGAAGAGGCGCGGTTACAAGGCGATATCTCCGAGAATGCTGAATATGATGCCGCCAAGGATGCTCAGGCCCATAATGCCGCACGGATGGCCGACGTCGAAGTGAAGCTTTCCAAGGTCAGGATTATCGAAGATGAGAATATCCCCTCTGACAAGATTTATATCGGGGCCATTGTGACGTTGCTTGATTTGGAAACGGACGAAGAACTGCAGTATATGATGGTCTCTCCCGAAGAAGCGAATTACGAAGAAAATAAGCTTTCCATTTTTGCGCCGATCGGCAAGGCCCTGATGGGCCATGCCGCGGGCGAAGAGCTTAACATCAAAGTCCCCGCCGGTGTTCTTAAGTACAAAATCCTCAAAATCAAACGGCCGAAGTAATGAAGATTGGTAGGTTGATTGAGAGAAACCATTGTGCACTAAAGCTGCCCTATCATTAGAAAATATTTGTTAAAATTAAAACTTTTGATTTTATTCATTAATAAGTATAATACTTACTATTATATAAGTCCCGCCTTGGCGGGGCGGGGAGAGATGCCTTGATTAAAATCGGTGTCATCGGCTGTGGCCATTGGGGGCCTAACCACATTAGAATTTTTGCGCAACTGCCGGATTCGGAATCGGCCATGTGCGCGGATGTCGAGGTCAAGCGGTTAGAGAAAATCAAGGCCCTTTATCCTTCGTTAGAAACCACAACCGATTACAAAGAAATTTTGCGGCGTCCCGATATCGATGCCGTTTGTATTGCTTCCCCTACCAGTACGCATTTTGCCCTTGCCAAAGAGGCCCTTGAACATCACAAACACGTGTTGTGCGAAAAACCATTGGCCTTATCGGCCCAGGAATGCCTGACGCTTAAGAAATTAGCCGATCAGCAGAAAAAGGTCCTCATGGTCGGGCACGTCTTCCTCTTTAATGCGGGAATTAGTTGGATCAAGCAATGCCTGGATTCCGGTGAATTAGGGCAGATTTATTATGCCTATGCCACCCGTACTAATTTAGGGCCCTTTCGTTACGATGTGAATGCGTTATGGGATTTGGCCCCGCACGATATTTCGATTTTTAATTATTTATTCGGTCATTGTCCGTTAAGCGCCTCAGCGCATGGACAAAAATGCCTCAACACATCCCTGGAAGACCTCGTTTTTATTAATTTAGAATATCCGCAGAATATTATCGCTCATATCCATGTGAGTTGGCTGGACCCCAAAAAGGTGCGTCAAATGACGATTGTCGGCGAGAAAAAAATGGTTGTCTGGGATGATTTGGACAACGTTGGGCCCGTCAAGCTGTATGATAAACACGTCGAGAAAACAGCCACATTCTACGCAACGTATGGGGAGTTTCAACTGTTGACACGTGAAGGGAGCATCACCATCCCCAAGGTGAGCATGGAGGAGCCCTTAAAAGTTCAGGGACAATATTTCCTCGATTGCATCAAAGGAAAATCAACGTCTCGGCTGGCCGATGCTCAGAAGGCGCTGGATGTTGTTCAAACGCTTTCGGCGATCCAATCATCGATGGACCACAATGGCAGCCGTGTAGCCATCGGGAACCCCGAATGAGAAACATTCTCGTTTGCCCGATTGCGTTTAACGAACACATTAAATTGAAAAATGCGATTGAACGGTTTTTAAAAAGTGCTGCCCGGGAGAGCGTCGATTATTTGGTAATGGATGACGGTTCGACGGATGAAACAACGCCGATGATTGAATCGTTTGCGAGTGAAGGGGTCAAGACGTTGAAACATCCGGTACGCCGGGGTGTTGGGGCAGCGATCCGCACCGCGATCCACCATGCTCAGCAAAATGGGTATGCCACCATTGTGATCATGGCCGGCAATGATAAAGATAACCCTGAAGAAATCCCGCGGTTGATTGACCCCATTTTAAAGCAAGGGTATGATTTTGTTCAAGGGTCGCGGTATTGCACGCCTCAAGCGGGGATCGGCGGAGACATGCCATTTTATCGAAAAGTGGCCACCCAAATGCATCCTTTGCTCATGTCATTGATCACCGGCACAAGGGTCACAGATTCAACCAACGGTTTTCGCGCGTTTCGCCTGGCGCTTGTTGAAGACAACCAGATCAACATTGACCAGCAATGGTTGGATCATTATGAGTTGGAACCTTATCTTTTGTATAAAACCATCACATTGGGCTATAAATTCTGTGAAGTCCCGGTCACCAAGATTTATCCTCCGAGAAAATTAGGGTACACGAAAATGCAACCCATCATCGGCTGGTGGAGCATTCTTAAACCGCTGATTTATCTAGGATTAGGGATCCGTAAATAACCTTTAACCAAGGACGGCATTATGCTTAAAATCATGATTTACTTCTTGTTGGCGGCAGGGATCACGGGATGCGCGAATTATACGGGACAGGAACGCATTAAGGAATTTTTAGTACATCCCGAATCATGGCTCAAGGACCCGCATTATGCCGAATATAAAGAGAATTCTGATACGCTGGAAAGCAAATACTTGGCCGAAGAAATCACGTATTCTGAATACGTCGATCAAAAGAAAATGTTGGATGAAAAATATGATCAAGAAGTCAAAGAGCGCAATGAAATTTTGGGCCAATAAAAAAGGATCTTCATGAAGCTGTACGGGAAAAATCCCGTGATCGAACGGTTAAGGGCGAACCCATCGAGCCTGCGGAAAATTTTTATTCAGGAAGGATTTGCCGACGCTGCGTATATCCGTCAAAAAGCAAGAAAAGCAGGGGTTCCTGTCTTTATGGTCTCCCGAATGCAAATCCATAAGATTCGAGGCCATGGCAATACGCAGGGGATTATCGGGGACATCACCGACTTTGAATATCTTCCCCTAGAAGATCTTTTAGAGACAGCCAAAGCCAAGAAACGCACCATTATTTTTTTGGATAATCTAACAGACCCGCAGAATTTGGGGGCGATCATCCGGACGCTGGCCTGCTTTGGGAAATTTTCATTAGTCCTTCCGACCCATGATTCGGTGGAAGTCACGGAAAGCGTTTTACGCGTCGCTTCGGGGGGTGAAAATTATGTCCCTATTGCCAAAGTGGCTAATTTAAAAAAAGCGATTGAAAAAGCCAAAGAAGAGGGGTTTTGGATCCTCGGCACGGTCGTCAAAGGTGGAAATTCTTTGATGGAAACAACGTTTTCTTTTCCCTTAGGCATCGTCATCGGTTCGGAACAAAAAGGCATTCGTGACATTGTTCGGCAACATTTGGATGGGGAAGTCAATATCCCGATGCATTTGGATACGCTATCGTTAAACGTGGCGCATGCCGCCAGTATTATTTGCTATGAAATCACCAAACAAAAACAAGAGAAAAAAGAGCAATCCTGATTTTGCCGCCCTGAACCTTTTCGCGGAAGCCGGGTTATTAAAGAAAATCCGGCGCAGCGGATGGTGGGTCGCCGGCATTAAGGATCCCGAGACGGTGGCGGAGCATTGTTTCCGCTGTACGGTCATGGGCTATTACTTGGCTCATTTGGAGAAAGTTGATCCCTCTAAAGTGGTCCTGATGGCGTTATTCAATGACATCCATGAGTCGCGGATTAATGATTTGCATAAGATGGGGCATTATTATATCGATTTTAAAGAAGCAGAGAAAAAAGTTTTCAAAGACCAAATTGCCCATCTGGACAAGAACGTCAAAAACGAGCTGGAGAGTTTACGCCGGGAATATGAGGGACAACGCACCAAGGCCGCGATTGTCGCGCGGGATGCTGATATTTTAGAATGCCTCCTTCAGGCCAAAGAATATTATGATAATGGCTATCCAAAGGCCAAGACTTTTTTTCAGCGGGCGCCGGATCATCTGAAAACAGCTTCCGCTAAAAAATTCTGGAAACAGATTCAAGGCTGGCATAGCGCCCAATGGTGGCAACACATTGTCAAATTTGAACGATGAGAAACTGTTTTCTAATTTTTTCCCTTCTTGTTTTTTTGGGGTGTTCCACGATCTATAACCCGGCCACCGAACGTAACGAGTTTATCGTCATCCCCACGTCGTCCGAAGTCGTCATGGGGCAGGATATCCATCAGCAGATCCTCAGTAAATATAAATTATCGAAAGACCCCGCGCTTGGGCAAAAGGTCCAACGGATCGGCCAACGCGTCGCCATGATGTCCGATCGTAAAGATTACAGTTATCATTTTTTCGTGATTGAAAAAGATGAACTGAACGCGTTTACCGTCCCCGGGGGGAAAATTTATATTTTTACAGGATTAATGGATCAGTTGACCGATCCCCAGGTCGCCGCTGTCTTGGCACATGAAATCGGTCATTGTGCTGCCCGGCATACCATTAAAAAGTTCCAAGCTGCCCTAGGATACAATATCATCGGGGGGATTGTCTTGAGCCAATTGGGAGAAAAGGCACAGTCAATCGCCGCGTTAGGGGCTGATACCGTGATGAACCTTGTTTTTTCGTCATATGGCCGTCAGGATGAATACCAGGCTGACCAATTAGGGGTGAAATATCTTTATTTATCGGGGTATGACCCCAATGCGATGTTAGAGACATTAGAGGTTTTACGCAAAGGGTCTAAAGGGCCCAATCCCCCGGAAATCCTGGCGTCACATCCCTATTTAGAGAACCGGATTGAGAGGGCCCGCCAGGAAATTCAACAGGTTGATGCCAAATATGGTCAATCTAAAAAGGGATTTTAAGGCGGCAGAAGGGCTGTTTGACCAGATGAAAAACTCTTTTTATTGCTTTATAAATTCTAATTAATGATAAAATGGTACTCAAATGAAGCGTATCGGTGTCGCCGCTAGCAAAATGGCCCGGGGAGATGTTTTTCGTTATAATCTCTGGGTCGTCATTATTTCTTGCTTGTTTTCCTTGTTTATTTTCATCATCGTCGGTTCGACGATTATTTTTTCTTTGGTTGTCATTGCCTACGTCGGCAATGGAATTACGCCGTTGGAGCTTCAGAAAGGATGGGGTCATTTAGCGGCCCTCTGCATGGTCACATTGACCGTCCTCATTACCGTGTTAAATTTATTGGCCATTTTAATCAATATTAAACTTCCGTTTAAATCGAACAACGACGCTTGATGAACGAATTAAACCCGTTAGCCCCCCAGGAATTAATCGAACATCTTCAGGTCGGCATTTGCCGAACAACCACAGGGGCGTCGGCTTCCCTCGTTTATGCGAATGCTGCTTTTTGCGCGATGTTCGAATTGGATGCGCGTAAAATAACTCAGGTTACAATTGAACATCTTTTCGCGGAGCGTTCTATCTACATCGTTCTTCGAAAGAAGATTCGAAAGGAAGGCGCCGTCCCTGAGTTTGAAGCGCAGCTAAAGACAAGCAATAACAAACTGTTTTGGGGGTCATTTTCTGTCCTGAAAGGAAAAGATCGAGACAACAATCCGTGGCTCGATATTGTTATCCAGGACATCACGTCGCGTAAACAAATTGAACGAGAACTCATTGAGTCGAAAGATTTGTTTCAAACGGTGTTTAATAACACGGCGGAGGCCATTATGGTCACCGATAAAGAGGAGCGCATTGTCGCCTGGAATCCTTTTGCGGAAAGAATGCTGGGGATGACGAAGAAAGACCTTTTTAATAAACCGGCCAAGGATTTGTATCCCGAGAAGGAATGGCAACGGATACGTTCTTCCCGGGTTCGACGCCGGGGGTCATTGGATGATATCGAGACGAAAATTATCAAGAAAGATGGGAATGTTTTGGATGCTAACGTTTCCATTTCGGTGCTTAAGGATTTGGATGGAGGCGTGATAGGCTTCATCGGGATTATCCGGGATATTACATTTCGTAAAATGAATGAACGGAAGTTGAAGGAATCAGAAAATAAAATCCGTGTCATTTTGGACAATTCGGCGGCAGCCATTACGCTAACCGATGATCAAGAGAGGATTATTTCCTGGAACAGATTTACCGAACGGCTTTTCGGGATGAGGAAAAAAGACCTTTATTTGCGTCCTGTTAGCTCTCTTTATCCGGCCAAAGAATGGACAAAAATCCATTCGGGAAATATCCGGCAAATAGAGTCCAAGCAGCATTTGGAAACACAGATCATTCGCAAAGATGGGGAAGTCATCGATGTTGAGCTTTCCATCAACGTGTTGAGGGACGCGCAAAACAAAATCGTTGGCTCCGTTGGGATGATTCAGGATATTACCAAGCAAAAACAGTTTCGGCAACAATTGCTCCAGGCCAAGTTGATCGCTGAAGAAGCGAACAACACGAAATCTTTGTTTTTAGCGAATATGTCTCATGAAGTGCGAACGCCGATGAATACCATCATTGGGATGATTGATTTGACGCTGGATACGCCTTTGTCCCCCGAGCAAAAAGAGAACCTTCAGGTGGTGAAAGATGCTGCCGATAATTTGTTGGGCCTTTTAAACGATATCCTGGACCTTTCTCGCGTCGAGGCTGGGAAAATTACATTAGAAAATATCGAATTTCACCTTCCCAACGTTGTCAAAAATATTTGTAAAGGATTAGACGTCCTGGCCAAGAAAAAGAAATTGGGCATCGTTCTTAATATCGATGCTCAAGTCCCGGAATTGATTTTAGGCGATCCTGTTCGTTTGCGCCAAGTCATTATTAATTTAGTCAACAATGCCATCAAATTCACCTCTCAGGGCGTCATCGAGATAGGGGTCAAAACTCTTTCGTTGATTCCTGCAAAAGGAGAAATCGTCATTCAGTTTTCTGTAAGGGACGAGGGCATCGGGATTCCGGAAGATAAATATGAGAAAATTTTTGAAGTGTTCACACAAGCCGATGAGTCCACGACACGCAAATACGGGGGAACGGGATTAGGATTAGCCATCAGTAAGCGCTTGGTGGAAATGATGGGGGGCCAGATTTGGGTGGAAAGTGCCGAGGGGAAGAGAAGCACCTTCTTTTTTACAGGCGTATTTAAGGTCATTGCCCAAAAGGCCGCAGAGGCCCCTGATGCCAAGCAGCAGGAAGAAAAAATAGATGAGGCCGCCCTTCCCCCGATCAAAGAATTAAAAATTCTTTTAGCCGAGGACAATTTGGTCAATCAAAAGATTACGGCCCGTATTTTGGAAAAACAAGGCTGGCAAGTGGCTGCGGTGGCCAATGGCAAAGAAGTCATTGAGCGTTTGGATCGCGAGCCGTTTGATGTCGTTCTCATGGACGTCCAGATGCCAGTGTTAGACGGTCTGGAGGCGACCAAAATCATCCGGGAAAATGAAAAATCAACAGGAAAACATGTCCCCATCATTGCGTTAACCGCGCGTGCCATGAAAGAAGAGAAGGAAAGTTTTGTCGAATCGGGAATGGACGGGTATGTCTCTAAGCCGATCGATCGTAAAAAATTATTTGAGGAAATTGAAAACATCATCAACAAAGTAAGGTCTTCATGAGCCAAGACATTATCGATTTAAACGAGTTTATGGAAAGAGTGCAGGACGATAAAGAGCTGTTGCTGGAGTTGCTGGATATTTTTTCAGAGGATAGCCAGGAAAAGATGAAAAACCTCAAAGTCGCGATCCAGCAAAACGATTATGAGACCGTCAAGAGCATCGCCCATTCTCTCAAGGGCGCTTCGGGAAATATATCGGCGAAGGCGCTGCGTCAAAGTTTGATGAAACTTGAAGAAATGGGCAAGGTGAATGATTTGGGCCAAGCCCCAGCCCTTTATCAAGAGATGGAAGTTCAACTGGCCGATCTTTTTAAGCGCATTGAAGAAATTAAACAAGAGTTCCATTGAGGCAATGGTGTGAGCCGTCTGGAACACCTCTTTTCAACACTTCCGCAATCACCTTTTCGACAGAAAACTTCCTTTTATTGGCTTCTGATTGTTTTAGGGGGCGTGGCTTATGGAAACGCGATTTTCCACCCCTTCGTCCATGATGATGTTGTTTTTATTCAGGCAAACCCCCAGATCTCCCAATTCAACATTAAGTCAATTTTTCTTTCGGTTGGAAATTTTCATCAAGAAACATCGTTAGCAAACTCTTATTATCGGCCTCTTTTAGAGATTCTCTATCGGTTAGAATATTTGTTGTTTCATTTTCACGCCTGGGGGTATCATCTTTTTAATATCGGGCTCCATGTGCTCAATAGCTTTCTTATTGTTCAAGTCTTCCAATTAGTCCTTCAGCGGCACAACGCCTTAGCGATGATCACCGCGCTGTTTTTTTTGATTCATCCGGTCCAGACGGAAGCAGTGGCGTGCATTGCTGGAATTTCCAATCTCGCGTTTACTTTTTTTTTGCTCCTTAGTTTTTGGTTGTATCTTCCTGCTCCAGGCTCCGGCAAAGATAAATCTTTAGGGACTCAGGCGCTGTCTCTCGCCTGTTTTGTTTTGGCCGTGCTGGCCAAAGAGCAAGCGATTATTTTCCCTTTGCTTCTTTTATTTTACGAAATTTCTTGGCCCGCGGAAGCGAGAGGGGGCCTCATCAAATACCGGCGAGTTTTAATCTATTTCATCGTTGGCGCGGGATACTTCGCTTGGCGTAAAATCATTTTAGGAAACGCGTTAGGGCCGTTGTTTGATGATTCCGGTGAATTATGGTTGAGGATCCAATTGATCCCTCAAACAATCCTTGGGGATGTGCGGCTTTTGGTTGCCCCGCATGATCTTCATTATTATCGCAGTGCCGATATTTTGGCGCCTTCCGGGACGGCCATGGCCATCCTCGCAGCCCTGGCAGGAGCGATGATTGTTGTTTTGCGCCGGATGGATCAAGAATCCCGGCGGTTGATCCTCTGGGGATTAGGATGGTTTTTCATTACTCTTTTGCCGGTCCTCAACATCGTGCCTTTGGTCAATGAATACTCGTTGATTTTGACAGCGGAACATTTTCTCTATCTTCCGATGGCCGGGGCGGTGCTGGTGTTGGCCGTGTTAAGTCAATGGGCCCTATTAAGAGTTTCACCGGCCCATCGAGGGCAATTAACAACAGTCATCCTTGGTGTGGTGATGGGTGTTTGTCTGTTGCTGACGATCAAGCAAAATACCTATTGGCGTAATGAAATCGCTTTATTCCGGCGCACGTTGCAATTCGAACGCTTAGGCCGTGTCCATATTCTCTTGGCGAATGCGTACTATCGAGAGGGCAGGTTGATTGAATCGCTTGAAGAAAATCAAAAAGCGCTTAAAATATTTGAAGGATATGTTGAGAAGATCAAGAACAACCAAGCTCTTCCTTTTTACTTAGGATTTATCAAGGGGATCCATTTTGAGATGGCCCATATTTTTGACGCCTTAGGGGATCTCCCTTCGGCCGTGGATCATTTTCAAAAGGCATTGGAGTTAGATCCGCAAGATGCCGCCTTGCATAATAACTTGGCTGTTGTGCTTCTCAAGGGCAATCGGCTCAATGAAGCCCGGCAACATTTTGAAGAAGCTGTTGCTCTTGAGCCGCCGAACGGGGCCGCTAAAAAAAACTTAGCATTGATTTATTTTGATACAGGGGATCTCTCCAGGGCGGAAGTGTTGGCAAAAGAACTTGTCCATGAACCAGAATTTTCTTTTTTTGCTGAACATCTTTTGCTCCGAATTGGAGATCGGCTATTAAAAAGATAAGAAAGGATCTTGAACGTGTCTTTATCGAATATTTTATTATTAGTCTGCATTATTTTTATTTTAAGTTTATTCGTTATCGTTATTTTTGCGCCCGAAACGTCTTCCAGGAAAAGGAAAAAGGAAAAACTTGAACCTAAACAAGAAGACCTAGAGAAAGAATGGGCAGAAAAGACAGAGTCCCAACACCGGCAGATTCAAGCGTTGCATCGGGATATTGAAAATCATGATCGCCAGGAAAAAGCCCTGGAGAAGAATCTAACTCTGGAAAAAGCGAAGGTTAAAAAATTAGAGGAAAAATTGATCCAGGAAAGAGGCTGGCATGAAAAAGAGCAGACAAGCGTGGATAAAAAAGCCAAGGAATCGGAGGAATTCAAAAAAGAATTAGTCACGGCCCAAGAACAATTGGCGAAGGAACATACCCTGACATTGCGGTTGGAGAAGGAGCAAAAGGAGATTAAAGCACAACTGGAGTCAGCCAATGACCAGCGACGGACGGCCGAAGCCGAAGGCGCGCGCTTTAAGGGGCAGATGGAAGATTATCGCCAGCAAGCCGGCCAATTAAAGAAAGAAATCACGGAGATGAAAAAGAAAGAAGTGGACACCAGTTGGGTGGCGAAAACAGAATTTGAGAAACTGGAACGGCTGTTGAAAGAGAAAGAGAAAACCATTGAACAGCTGCGCAGAGAGGTTAAATAGATTTCTCCATGCCTGAGCCTTATCCTTTTGCTAAACGAACATCCTGGCCTTCCGCTACCAATCGCTTAACGGCGTTAATCCAGCAGTTAAAGAGCCAAAAGATTGAAGTCCTGGATTTGACGGAATCCAACCCAACCCACTGCGGGTTTTTATACCCTCAGGAAAAGATTTTAACATCATTGGTTGAAGGAAAAAATTTGGAATACAATCCCCACCCCCAGGGATTGCGGCAACCACGAGAGGCCGTCAGCCAATATTATCAGCAGAGGAAGCGTCATGTTTCCCCCGATCAAATTTTTCTCACCGCCAGCACTTCGGAAGCTTATGCCTTTCTTTTCCGCCTTTTAGCTGATCCTCAGGATCACATTCTTTTTCCGACACCCAGCTATCCCTTATTTGATTTTTTGTCCGGTCTGAATGACACGGTCAAAGACGATTATCCTTTAGACTACAATGGCCGTTGGACAATGGACGCCCGTCAAATAGAATCCCTGATCACGAAACGGACGAAAGCCATTGTTACCGTCAATCCTAACAATCCCACTGGATCGTTTGTCAGCCCCGAAGAGATCAAAGCACTGAATCATCTCTGCCGCAACCATCGTTTGGCTGTTATTAGCGATGAGGTCTTTGGAGATTACGTTTTTCCTTCTTGCCATCAGCCAACCAGTTTTGTGGATAATCAAGATGTTCTTACATTTACGTTGGGAGGGTTTTCAAAATCATTGGGATTGCCTCAAATGAAATTAGCCTGGATCGTTGTGAGCGGCCCGGATTCGCTTGTGGCGTTAGCCAAAGAGCGGTTGGAATTTATTGCCGATACGTATCTTTCGGTCAATACCCTTGTGCAACAGGCGGCGGCCGATTGGCTGAGATTATTCCCTGAAATCCAATCAATGATCATGGACCGTATTAAGAATAATCTGTCGTTTTTACAGCAAATCTGCCGGAACTCCCAACAGGTGCAAGTTCTTCCCGTGGAGGGAGGATGGTATGCCGTTTTGGAGATCCCGAAGCATAAGACAGAAGAAGAGTGGATCCTGGAGTTTTTAAAGGAGGACCATGTGTTGGTTCATCCGGGATATTTTTTCAATTTCCCCCGTGAGGGCTATGGGATTATCAGCCTTTTACCCAAGGAAGAGGTGTTTCAAAAAGCGGTCCGGCGGATCCTGGATCGTCTATCCTCCCAACCCCCGCCCCCTTAAAACGGCTTCAGTCCATGTGATAAATTCGGCTTTGTTTTGGCAAAAATCAAAGCTGATGTCCGAATGTCTTATTGTGGCCGTCTTCAGGTTTTTATTGTCTGGGGATATTTTTATGATAAGATATGTTTCAAAATGTAACAGGAGTTTTGATTGTGAAAAAACTTGTTGAAGCTTACACTGTAGAAGAAATCGCCGAGTATTTAAAATTGCATCCGTATACCATCCGTCGTCTTTGCCGCGAGGGAAAAGTCCCCGCGTTTCGCGTTGGCGGCCAGTGGCGGTTTAGGAAAGATGACATTGATAAATGGTCGAAGGCGTATCCGTTTTCAGAGATTAATGGTAAAGATAAGAAAAGTAATTGATGCAGACAATGAGTAAAAATAGAACATCAGAAATTAAGAGCTGGCCAGAGGACGATAAGCCGCGGGAGAAGTTGATAAGGTAACTAACGTGAAATAGGAATTCATTATGTCTAAATACTACAATCCTCAAAGAAAACGGAATTTATACGATACTAGTTCGAAAGAGCCATTCCGTATCAGTCGGTCGAAGATCGATTTATTTATTAATTGTCCGAGATGTTTTTATTTTGACCGGAAGTTGGGTGTTGGCCAGCCTCCGGGTTATCCTTTTGCTCTAAATAGCGCCGTCGATAAACTGCTTAAAAATGAATTTGATACTTATCGCAAAAAAGGAGAATCGCATCCATTAATGAAGAAGGCTGGGCTTGATGCCATTCCGTTTAACCATGCGAAAATTGAAGAATGGCGTGACGCTTTGCATGGCGGAATTATCTATCAATTCCCCGAGACGAATCTTTTAATTACTGGTGGCGTTGATGATGTTTGGGTAACACTGGGCGATCAAATCATCATCGTTGATTACAAAGCCACATCAAAGAATACGGGAGTGACCATTGATGAAGACTGGCAGATCAGCTACAAGCGGCAGATGGAAATCTATCAGTGGCTTTTTGCGAAGAACGGTTTTAAGGTTCACCCGGTCGGCTATTTTCTTTATTGCAATGGAGATGCAAGCAAGGAAGCCTTTAATGGGCGGCTGGATTTCGATATCAGCCTGATCCCTTATAAAGGCGACACGTTGTGGGTAGACAATAAAATTTTAGAAATCTATCAATGCCTTCAGGCCGGCCAGCTCCCGCAGGAGGGGGATGATTGTGATTATTGTAAGTATCGGGGCGCGGTGGGGGAGTGGGAGAAAGATAGAAAATAAGGTCAATTTTAACATAGGAGAAAAAATGTCTGAAATAACTATACCAAAAGTTCGTGAAATAATTCAAAATTTTTCTCAAGAAATTGAAGCGAGAAAAGATAAAGGAGTAAAACCGGAGATGCATATCATTTCTTTTCGTGATGATGAGGCTGCCAAAAGAGAAAGAGAGGTTTGGCTTGTCCCGGTTGGTATTTTAAGGTACAGAAAAGATAATGGAAGAATATGTTCAGATGTATTGAACTTTGAGGAGAATAATTATTCTCTTAACGAGAATGACGCAGATGATCAGAGGATTATTGAGAAATTTCTCGAGGCAAAGGATAAAGAGAAGACAGAAGAGTTAAAAAAATCAATAATACATTCCGGACAGAGAGAGCCAGCCATTATTACTTGTGATGGTTTTTTAATTAATGGCAATAGACGTAAAATGATTTTAGAAAAGTTATTGAGAGAAACAAAGGATACAAGAAAATATGGCAATATGAAGGTTGTAATTTTGCCTAAACCTGGTGAATTGGGAGGCCCGCCAACATTATTAGAAATAGAACAGATTGAAAATAGATACCAGCTTCAAAAGGATGGGAAAGCGGAATATTATAATTTTGACAGAGCTTTATCAATAAGAAGAAAAATGAATTTGGGTATGTCTTTGGAAGAGCAATTAAAAGATGATCCACGGTATATTAGTTTGAAAGACAAAGAATTTAATAAAATTGTTCGACAGTATAAGAGTGAATATTTGGAACCGTTAGAGTGTATTGATAGATATTTAGATACCTTAGATAAGGTGGGAAGGTATGGTTTTGTATCTCAAGGGGAGTTATACTCAAATGTTGGAGATTGAGTAGAAAGAGCTGAAAAAAAGGAGTATCCTTTCGATAAAAGCAGTCAAACAAGCGGCGTGTGAGAAGCACG
>JAGVNC010000106.1 GCA_020053475.1 Candidatus Omnitrophota bacterium
AATAAAAAAGCCGAGTCCTCATCAACAGAAAGGAACTCGGCAATAATATAAATCTCAAGTTCGGTAGCTAGGCAGCCCCGGCATTTCAATAACTGAAAGCCGGGATCCACAGCTTTGCCCAGGTGACGTTCAAATACTTTCGTGTTTGAACTTCGCCTGGCCCGGTGTAGCTCCTTCCGCCTCAGGCGGATGGAGCGAAGCCGGGGTCCCCACCTTGCGATGCACGCTAAAAATCTTAACGTGTCCCCGCCACGAATCTTGACGGGAAGGTTTGCCGTTTCGTTGATAGAACACTGTATTAAAAGTATATAATTCTTTATGATCAAAAAGAAGGGATCATTGTATTCCAAAGAAAACGCTTCCTTAAGATGACAAAATCATTGAAGATGGAATGTGAGAAGTGTGTAACCAGTGATTTCGCAAGATATTAGAAGAAACGCAGGCGATCATCCCGCGTTAAAAGATCGTCCACCGTCTTTTGTCCGGAAACAATCAAGGAAGAACTCTTCTCTCCTTCTTGTTGACGACGGGCAAAATCAACCAAAAAAGTAAAAAGCTCCTTATCCCCCACATTCATGATGAGGGCCTGTTGCCCACTGCGCTGCATTGATAAATAATCACCAAGGGCCGCGTGACTTAACGTCAAAAGAAGATACGCATGGCGATATCCTTCACGTAATCGGGTTAACATGACCGGTTGGGTTAATCGACCTTTTAACAGAGGCACAAATACCTTGTCAGAACTTTGCATAAACCCAACGGTATGTTGAGGATGTTTCCCCACGGCTTGCTGAAATAGGTCAATCGCCCGACGATAATCTTTCTGCTGAAAATGGATAACCCCTAAGTTGTAATAGGCCCAAAAAAGGGGGGGATTGAGGTCAACCGCTGTTTGATAATGATTTTTTGCGTCCTGCGGACGTCCTAAAGAATAAAGACAATATCCTAGAAGGACGTGGGCGTCGGCAAGTTCAGGATTATAATCAATGAGTTTTTGATAATAATAGGCGTAATCCTTTAACTGTTTTCTCTCTGGCTTCCCTTCTCCCTCATGGAATCGAATTAGGCCATTGTACGTTGATGGCTTAAAAAAAGAAGACGTGCGTATTTTGGCTCCCGTTTTGATTTGATCGTAGTCCACCAACACCCACGATAAAATAAACAAGGCAAGATAGAGCGTGAAGCCTTTTTTCAAAAAAGACATGACGGCCGGAGACTTAAGAGGTTTTTTCTTGGGCATCTTTTCTCCATAAAAGCACAAGCCATAGGCCTACGCCGTAGAAAATCAACAAAAGAACATAATTGAAACCATCATCGGTAAAACTTCCAAAACGAAAATAAACCGTCGCCTCTCCCGCAGGAACCCAAAGGCCTTTAAAAGCGATATTGGCTCGAACAACTTTAACTTTTTGGCCATTGATGGATGCCCGCCATTTTTGATGAAAGGAGTCGTTGTAGACTAAAAATTTCGGCGTGTCAAAATGTGTCTTTAGCCTCAGGGAGTTTACATCATAAGACGCCACTTGCAGCCTCTCACTATTTTCTTGAATGGCGTCGAACATAGGGCGCGGCGATATTGCCGCCGGGGAGGGGTTTTGCAATCTCCCGCGGGGAACAAAAGCCATATTTTGGTTGTTGCGAAAGGCCTCTTCTATCTTTTTGTAGCCATTGTCGTCTTCATCGATTTCCTGGACGTCATCATAAAGGACCAGCCGATGTTGTATATATCGATACAATACCGACAAAGGAAGATGCCGATACAATTGATAATAATATTGAGTATCGTAATAAACGCCCCAAGGGGCGTTGGTGCTTACAACCCCTGATTTTAATTGCGCATTTTCCCGGGCCACAAATTGTTCCACATATTCGTCGGTAAACGCAAGGAAATTAAAATCATGATAAGGCGCATCATAAGAATATTGCCCTGCAGCGACATAATCCCTGAGTTTAATGGCGTTTTGACTCAAATAGCGGAACACATCTGTCGAAGGGAGGACAATCATCAGAACAAGAAGGGATATTTTTACCCATGGCCGCTTGGCGATCGGCCGATCAATGATAAACGTGATGAAATAAATTAAGCTTAATAGGACACTGATCAGGACGGATAGCAGCGTATCTTGACGGGCCAGCAAATAGATTCCGACGCCCAGATGGATTAAAATCACTTGGCCTAACCAGAAATATTGACGTTTGGGGTTGTCGCGCGGCTGCGCCAAAAAAAGGCGCAATTGTTCAACGCCAAACAAAATAAATAACGGAAAAATAACGATCCACAAAAAAAGCTGAAAGTTCCGGAAATATTTAAAATAGAAAACATGACGATAGAGAAACCCATAAATCGGTGTGGCATCGTACAGGCTAATCAAATAAATACCCATGCCGACAAACGCGAGAAGAAGAAGCCGGCGATTGACCGTATTAAACATCCCCAAAAGAAGCAAAATGTAAGCAAACAACGGGATGTAAACCCTGCCGATATTTAACGTGCGCCAATCCGAAAAAATCTGCTCAAAAACAGCCGCAGCAGGGATCCCTCCGACAGCGACGGACTGTGAAGCCACTTCTAAGGCGTTCGAAGATTCGACCGAATAATGCCTTCCCGGAAGGACCAACGCCCCTCCCTTTAGCTCTTGAAATAATTGCCAACCCGGTAATAATGAAATCGCCAAACAGATTGCGCAGACAAAACTCAATAAACGATTTTTGTTAACAAAATCAAGGCAACGACGGCTCCCCTCATTGATCAACGAAGGATAAAAGAAACATAATCCCAGTAAAAACAATATCAACATAGTTAAAAAATAAAATGGCAAATACGTCGTTAAAATAATCATCGAACAAAACGTCATCCCGGCAAAATAATGCTTCTTGGGTGTTTGGAAAAATGCCGAAAAGAAATAAAAAAACCAAACTCCCGGGACAAAAAGGACAATCGCGAAGGAACGGAACAGAATCGAAATCAACGAAGAGAACATCAACAACAGGGCCGCGGTCAACGCGAAGGAATTATCCTTAAAAAACTGCTGAGCCAGCTTATAAAATCCCATAATCCCCAGGAAATAATAAAACGCTAGGAATGCCAAATAGGCGTGAATAAACGATAAGCCGCATTTTGTTAAAATAAGGATAAGAAGATAAAGAGGGTTAAACGAACCGATGCGGCGCAGAAAGAATTCGTTGGGAACACCGGTCCCACGGATGGGGTCCCACAAAGGATAAACCCCCGCGGCGAGTTGATCGATAAAGAATTTGAAATGTTCGTAGTAGCTGTTAGCGTCGGCGACGATGGCGACTTGGCCGGTGAAAAAAATCCTTAAATGATAAATCCACCATAAAAATGCCAAACACAGAAGAACAAGAGAAGCCTGATTAGACAAGCGAATCTCGCCGTTGGAATCTTTCATCTCTTTCAATGATTCAATAACCTTATTGAAATATTTAGGCATTAGACAATTGGTCTGCGGTTTCAATCCCTAACATCGCTCTTTTTCGACAGATCCCCCAGCGATAACCACCCAAATGGCCTACACTGCGGATCACCCGGTGACAGGGAATCAAATAAGCGATCGGGTTTCTTCCAACGGCATTGCCTACGGCGCGGGCCGCTTGAGGAGAACCGATTCTTTCAGCGAGAGTTTTATAGGTCACGACGTTCCCGGCAGGAATCATTAACAAAGCTTCCCAGACTTTCATTTGAAAATTCGTCCCCCGGCACAATAAATGAATTGGGCCCTTTTTTGCTTTTCCATCGAATATTTTCTCAATCCAGCCTTTGGCCCTATTCTGATTTTCCTGAAATATCGCGTTTTTCCAATCTTGACAAAAGCTGTTTAAAAATTTTTTCTCACTCCCTCCACTCATAAACGCCAGGCCGCAGATCCCACGGTCCGTTAACGCGATCAAACATTTTCCAAAAGGGCTGGGATGAAATCCGTACTGAATGGTTAATCCCTGCCCTTTCAACTTGTATTCTCCGGGTGTCATGGCTTCACAGTGAATGAACAAATCATGCAGCCGGCTGGGCCCTGACAATCCCATTTCATGGCTCACATCCAATATATTCGAATTGTTCAAAAGCTCTTTGGCGTGTTCTTTTGTCAAAAACTGTAGAAATTTTTTGGGACTAACCCCTGCCCAGCGCCGGAAAATACGCTGAAAATGATACTCACTCATTCCGACGGTTTGGGCCATTGTGTGTAAATCCGGCTGGCGTTGAAAATTCTCCCCTAAAAAATGAATCGCTTGTTCAATACGATTGTAATCTTTGGATAATTGGATCAAACGATTTTTCATCAAATAATCTCGCTGTCTTTCGGATGGCTTAAGGGTTCAGATGATTCTATCTTTGTTCAGGGACCGCCGCCACCCGATTCTTGCGATTGATTCTAGAGAATTTTGGACGACTTTCGCAACTGGCTGATGACTCAAGACACGTTTATACCCGAGCCACTTTGTGAAGGATTTCGGAAATGAATGTCTGATATTTGATCCCTAGCTTTTTGGCTTTTTGTTTAATATGCTCAAGATCGTATTTGTTAATACGGATATTCAAAACGGCGTCTTTTTTTCTAGCTTCAAGAACTTGAGCAATTTCATCAAACTCTTTTTTGCCCACACTGACATAATGTCCTTTGAGCAAATCTTCTTCTATGGCCTTTTCTTGCCTGGTTAGTTTGATTGCTCTCATTTGATTTTTCCTTTTCTGTATAATTTTGTGTATTCTCGGCTTGGATAAAGCGTTTTAAGAAACACGCAGTCTTCTTTCTCCACAAAAGGAACAAGCCAAATATATCCTTTAAAATCAAACAACATTAACTGCTGATTTTCTCTTGAATGATGATCTTTAATATCGATTATTTTGGCTTTTGTGATTTCTTCGAAAGAAACTCCTCGTGTCCTTTTTAGTCTCTCGCTTTTTAATAAATCCCACCTAAGCTCTTTCATAAGTATACCTTAAATTTACTGTATATACAAGTGTATATACGCTGCCCCACTTGGACTCCCCCTGCCTGATTTGCTTTGCAAAAGCAAATCAAGACAGCCGGGGTCCCGCCTTTCCTCTTTAAAAATATTTTGGAAAAGGCGGGAGAACCAAATGGCTGCCTCGCTAGGATTCGAACCTAGATACTGAGATCCAGAATCTCATGTCCTACCATTGGACGACAAGGCAATCTACATTAAATTTATCCCAAAAAGGATTAACCGGTACTTGCTTCACAACTTTTATTTAGAAAAGCAAGGGCAAGGCAAACTTCAAAAAAGACGGTTAATTTTATCATAAATTATGTTATTGGGAAGAAATTAGATGAGCTGATAAGCTGCAGGATATTTGTTTCTTAGCGATTCATGATCACGTCAAACGCATGCAAAAGTTTGCGCACACCGTCGGTCATTGATCGCGAGGAAATTGTTGCTCCAGTGATGCCATCAATATCTTTTTTCAGCTGAAGCGGGTCGTTAATACTTTTCCCCGTATATTGTTTTAAAAAACGTTTCTTAGCGATGGGGCGGCCGCGGATCTCCTGGTAATCCAAAACAACAGTTTGAACGACCGCCCCCTGAGGCGATATCCCGACAAGATAGTGAATCGGCCCCCATTTGCCGATCACAATGTCTTCCAAGGCATGCCCAATGACCTGGGCGTCGGCATAGGCCGTGTACATGGTCAACTGAACCATATGCCCGCCGTCAAAACTCACTTGAGCTTTTTTGGCAATCGCCTGTTGCTGTTGATCGGATAAATTGACGATTTCTTTTTTAAATTCCGCAGCGTCGGGATAAATCTGCCGGAGGGCTTGATCAATGGTGGTCAACTCATCTGCCGATGAAAGTCCCGTCCCGGAGATCAGCCCCCAGCAAATCAAAAAAATTCTTATGTTAAATCCTTGAGTCATGAATGGTTAAAACCCTAACGCCACGGATGTGATGAATCCATCACTGTCCCCGGCTTCAAGCGCCTCATTGGTTTTATCATTAAATTGGTATTCGAATTTGACGACAAAACTGTCGATGGGGCGGTAGTTAAAGCCTAACGTATAGCGTTGTTCCTCATTAGGATCGCTGCCCGCGTCCCCGTCATCATGGATCTCGGCCCAATCGTAGCGGCCGACCAACGTGAATGTGGGATGTTCAAACTTTCTTCCCAGAAAAGTTTCATTGAAGAACTCCGGCCAAAAATGATAGTTGAGCTGGACATACGCTCCTTGAAAATAATTCGCCAGATCGCTTGACGCTGTGGGAGTTTCTTCCACGCCAAAATAAGCGTATTCACTAAGAACTTCCAATGGGCCAAATGTATTCAGCGTATCGAACCCGATCCCGCTGATGGCATTTTCATTGCCATTATATTCGCCCCAATATCCGCTGACACCCACCTCGTGGCCCAATAATGGACTTGCGACCAAGCGTCCGACGACGGCCTTATTGTCATTATTATCCGTTTTCAAGCTGCTTTTAGCGCCGCTCAATCCCGTGTCGGAAAATCCATTATCCAAGCCATTGACCGCATAAATTTCGTAATTGAGGATAAGATCTTCATACGAGCCTAACGTCGGATTAAATTCCCCAAAGAATCCGTATCCGGCTTCCGTCCACGTCGTGGGGATCACATCACGCGCGACGATCGGACGATCGGTCAAATCCTGCAAATCGGAGTCATGATACAGGTTATAACGGCCAAACGGCACCAACAGAGCACCGGCGCGCAGATTAATCATCTCATTGACTAAATAATCAATGTAGGCTTGTTCCACCTTGGCTTCGCCATCTCCTCCGGGAGAATCGGTGCCGCCGTACTCAATCTCATATTCCGAATTAAAACGGACGCGGTCTGTCACTTCGGCCCCAATATTGATAATCCAGCGGTGTTGGTTGAATGTTGATTCTGCACCATCCAAATCTCGGTATTCCGTATCCATATATCCCCCCAAGGAAACATTCCCGAATCCGAACGGATTCTCAACCACAAGCCCACCCGCCCCCACCGGAGCATTGTGACGGCCCACATATTCGACATTCATTGTTTCATCTTTGATCTCTTGCTTGATCTGATCGCTTAAATTCGCGACTTTCTCATTGACCTTTTGCTCTTGGGTTTTTTCCAATTCCGCGATTTTTACTTCGAGCGTCCGGATCTTTGACTCATAGTCGCTGCGTAATTGTTCGACCATCATCTTAAGTTCAGACACATCATCTGCCTGCACCGGCGTTGCGAGCATAGCGAGCGTAGCGAGCAAAGCGAATACCAGCATTCCCCACAGGACCATCACCTTGATGTTGAACACATTCATTTCTTCCTCCCTATCTGCCGGTCACCGCTGGCAGCGGGATCCCGCCAACAGCGGTGACAGGCAAGCTTTATAATGTTATGGAACATGTTTTTATTCTTTCCTTGACCGTTATTCGTTTCTCTTTTATAGTGGATAACATTCACGATGGACAGCTTAAACAACTTACTGCAAAACATCACTCATATTCGGACGTCAGCCCTCAACGATTGGGGCAGCATCCATCCTCTCATCGTCCATTTCCCCATTGGGTTATTGTTGATTGTCCCTCTTTTTATTGTATTGGGATTAATCTTTTCCAAGCAAGCCCGCGCTTTTTATTTAACGTCGTTGATCTTGCTTTGGATCGGGACAATTTTTCTCTTCCTGGCTGTCTCCAGCGGTAAACTGGCCGGGGAAAGGGTCCAACCCAACCCTGCCGTCCTAGAAACGCTTGAAACACATGAACATTTTGCCGAAGAAAGCCGGACATTATTTTGCATTCTAGCAATTGTTTTGACAGGATATGTTTCTCTTCGGCTTCCTTTCCCAAAACTGCAAGCGAAGTGGCATGCGATCTCCCTGATCGGATTTCTGTTTGTCTACACATACGCACTTCTGATCCTGACTACCGCGGCTCATCATGGAGGACAGCTCGTCCATCTCCACGGGGTCACCTCTAAAATGTACAAGTGGAAACCCCACGGGTAAAACCCGTGGCACCTGTTTCCACATTTCGAGCTTCGCTCGACGCCCTTTGGGCGAAAAGCCATTCATCCACGGGTAAA
>JAGVNC010000094.1 GCA_020053475.1 Candidatus Omnitrophota bacterium
TAGTGGACAACGACCCGATATTAGTGGAGGGGGGAGCGTTATTTTGTGGCAGCATCTTTTCTGGTTTTTAGGCCACCCGGAAGTTTATGTCCTTATCTTACCGGCATTTGGAATTGTTGCTGAAATCATTGCCAATAATACTCGAAAGCCGCTGTGGGGTTATCGATCCATGGTCTATTCCGTTATTTTTGTTGCCTTTATGTCTTTTATTGTCTGGGCGCATCATATGTATTTAACCGGGATGGGAACGGCGATTAGTGCTTTTTTTCAAGCCACAACAATGATCATTTCCGTCCCGTCCATTATTATCTTCACCGCGATGGTCATTTCGTTATGGGGAGGATCTATCCGGATTAACACGCCCATGCTTTTTGCGTTGGCTTTTCTTCCGATGTTTGGGATTGGCGGATTGACGGGGCTGCCTTTAGGCTTGGCTTCTCCGGACATCCATCTTCATGACACTTATTATGTGATCGGCCATTTTCATTATATTGTTGCTCCGGGAACCATTTTCGCAATTTTTGCCGGGATTTATTTTTGGTTCCCCAAGGCAACGGGAAGACGGATGAACGAATTCTTGGGGCACCTTCATTTTTGGCCCTCATTTGTTTGCATGAACTTAATTTTTCTGCCGATGCTTATTCAGGGATTGGCCGGGATGAATCGAAGGCTTTACGATGGAGGCGCCACATATTCGCAATTTCAAGGGGTTCTTGGCCTTCATGAAACTATTTCCTGGGCAGCATGGATTTTAGCCTTGGCTCAGATTCCTTTTATTATTAATTTTTTGGGGAGCATTTTAATGGGCAAAAAGGTTGATTCCGATAATCCTTGGGGAGCCACAACATTAGATTGGCAAACGCCGACACCTCCGCCGCACGGAAATTTTGCCGTTGTGCCGACTGTTTACCGTGGGCCTTATGAATACAGCGTCCCAGGGGCTTCAAAAGACTTTACACCTCAAAATCAAAAGGATGTTGTTTAGTGATGGATATTATTCCGTATACAGTAAAGCCCCGAGAAGATACCGGATTATTTAACGCTAAGATGGGCATTTGGCTTTTTCTGGCTTCGGAAGTCATGCTTTTCGGAGGCCTTTTCTCATCGTACATTATGCTTCGTATCAATTCCGTTAACTGGCCTCAAGGCTCGTCCATCCTTAACGTACCAATCGGGGCATTTAATACGGTTGTTCTTATTGCCTCGAGCTTAACCATGGTCATGGCCTGGGCATCGTTAAAGCAAAACAATTTCAAAAAATTTAAAATTTATCTAGGGGCAACAATTCTTTGCGCGTTAATGTTTTTGATTGTTAAGCTTTCCATCGAATACCCGACGAAGTTTGCGCATGGATTATATCCTAAAACAAACACATTCCTGGCTATTTATTTTACGTTAACGGGATTGCACGGGATTCACGTTCTGGGGGGGATCATTGTCAATTCATACTTCTGGGGCCCGGGGACAAAAATGTGGAAAACGGATCCAAAACGGTTTACTAACAGAATTGAAATTGCCGGGCTTTATTGGCATTTCGTCGATTTAGTGTGGATATTTCTTTTTCCGGTTCTCTATCTGCTTTAGGAGTGACTCTATGAGCCCAGATCATCACGATATCCAAAAAGAAGTAAGAGGTTATATAATCGTCTTCGTCGCTCTTATGGCGGGGACGATTATTACCGTTGCGGTTAGTTATTTTCATTTGCCATTGATAAAGGCTATTACAGTAGCCCTTTTAGTAGCGACAATCAAAGCGTCTTTAGTTGTTTGTTATTTTATGCATCTTATTTCAGAAAAGAAGCTGATTTATATTGTCTTAAGTCTTACTGTTGTATTTTTCCTTGGGTTGTTATCACTTCCCGCGCTGGAATACCATAGCTTGCCTGAAGGGACCCAACATAAGCCATTTACGATAGAGAACACGGCACCCCCGATCGAAACTCATCACGGAGAAAAAGAGCATGTCTCTTAGAGATTTTCATATTCTTTTTGTTAACTTATCCGTTCTTTTAAGTTTGGGGTTCAGTTATTGGGCATTTCAGCAAAACAAGCTTACCGGTGCCCAAGGATATAGAGTTGTGGGTTTAATTTCTTTGATCGTTGCCGCGGGGCTCGTTATTTACGTAATTCGATTTGCCAAAAGAGTAAAAAACTAATGTTTCAATTCTCTTTAAAAATATTTTTATTTTTTTTCGTGTTCATATTGAATGGAGCAAAGGAAGCTTTCTCCTGTAGTATGTGTTTTTCTCAAATTCACGGCACGCAGGAATTTTTGGCGCTCAAATGGGCTGTTTTCGCCCTTCTGGGGGTTGTCTTATCTGTATTATTTTTTTGCGCCAAATTTTTAATCAACTTTAACAAACGGGCAAAACTTTTCAATCAAAAATAGGCTTATGAATATTACGCAATTCTTCACTCTCCCGGCTGTCGCTTCCTCCCATGGGCACGAGGTCGATTTTATTATTTACATTATCCATTATTTGATGCTGATTCTTTTAATTGGCTGGGGGTCTTTTTTTATCTATGTTTTGTTCCGGTTTAACAAGAAGCGTAACCCAACGGCCGATTATCTTGGCGTAAGATCCCATGCGTCTTCAACCATCGAAGTTCTTTTAGTGATTATTGAGACTATTCTTTTGGCCGGGCTTTCCGTCCCATTTTGGAATAAACAGGTTAATGCTTTTCCCCAACGATCAGACACGGTGGAGGTCAGGCTGATTGCTGAGCAATTTGCCTGGAATTTTCATTACCCAGGGGCTGATGGGGTCTTTGGCAAGACCGACTATCAATATTTTGATAAACAAAGTAACCCATTGGGGATTGATCCCAACGACCCCCAAGGGAAAGATGATTTTTCAACCATCAATCAACTTCATTTGCCTATCGGGAAGCCCGCGATTATTTATTTGTCTTCCAAGGATGTGATCCATAGCTTTGGTGTAAATTCTATGCGCGTCAAACAGGACGTGATCCCCGGCATGATTATCCCCACATGGTTTACGCCCACCAAAACCGGCCAATATGAAATTGCCTGTTCGCAGTTGTGCGGCATCGGCCATTACAGCATGCGCGGTTTTCTGACCGTCCATTCCCAGGAAGACTACGACGAGTGGTTTTCACAGCAGGCTTCTTCGAGCGATGAAGAAGAAGGTGGGGGCGATGATTTTTGGAATTAATTTTCTTGTGATAACCCATGCGATCCAATCCTTCTTTTAAAAAAAATTCTCCTTCCTCTTCCTTAAATCACGTTTGGCGTAGGCGTTTCGCGCAACTCCTCTGTTATTCGACGTTATTCCTTGTGTTTGTGGGAGGCATGGTTAAAAGTACGGACTCAGGGCTGTCTGTTCCCGATTGGCCATTATCTTACGGAACATTTTTCCCTCCGATGATCGGAGGTGTTTTTTACGAACACGGACATCGGATGGTAGCCGCAACGGTGGGATTGATGACATTAATCTTGGCGATTTGGCTAGGGATGACGGAACATAGAAAATGGGTCAAAATATTAGGATTTGTGGCTTTGGGCGCTGTCATTGCGCAAGGAATTTTAGGGGGGTTAACGGTTTTATTTTTTTTACCTGACCCGATCTCAATTAGCCATGCCATTTTAGCCCAAACATTTTTTATTCTGACCATTCTGATTGCTTATAGTCAATCCTTTGAGCGGGAAACAAGAGAATCTGCTGGCCTTCAAACGTTGCACGCGTTTTTTCTTAAGGCCTGTTTGGTGTTTATCGTTATTGTTTACTCGCAACTTATTTTAGGGGCGTGGATGCGACATACGGAATCAGGATTAGCGATCCCTGACTTTCCTAAAATGGGAGGGTATTGGGTCCCACCGTTCAACGAAACGATGCTCGCCCGTATTAATGATTGGAGATTCCAACATAATTTGCCTTTAGTCGTGATGGATCAGGTCGTCATTCATTTTTTCCATCGCCTGATGGCCTTAATCATTATAATAATACTTTGTTTCCTTAACTTTATTGGGTTAAAATACGATCAATCGCAAAAGGTGATTATTCCCAATATTTATCTTCTGAACATTCTTGTTTTGTTACAAGTAATTTTAGGGATTTTTACCGTCTTGTCAGAAAAATCCCCCCTGACCACCAGTGCGCATGTCATGATCGGAGCGGGGATATTAGGAATTTCCGTCTTGTTATTTTTACGGGCAGCCCCTTTAGAGATTAAACAGTTGAAATCAATTTTCTAAGTACTCATGAAAAATTCAAAGTCTCTATTCTCCGCTTATATTGAATTGACAAAACCTAGGATATTGAGCCTTGTGTTGGTCACGACCGCCCTTGGATTTTTTTTGGGAGGGAAGGGGGTTTTCTCTTGGGGAACACTAATTTATCTGTTAATCGGAGCCTCGGGCGTATGTGCGGGTTCCGGCGTTTTGAACCAATATTTAGAGCGCGATGTCGATTGCCTGATGCTGCGGACTCAAAAACGTCCTTTGCCGACAGGAATCATCTCCCCATCTGAGGCCCTTTCATTCGGGATCATATTGATCCTTGCCGGGCTGATTGTCTTGTGTTTGAAAGTAAACCTTTTAACAGCCTTTTTAGGCATTCTGACGGCGTTCCTTTATGTCCTTGTTTATACCCCTCTGAAAAAGATCAGTTGGCTTAACACGACGATCGGCTCAATTCCCGGCGCCATCCCACCGATGGGGGGATGGGCGGCCGCGACCAATAATTTGGATTTGGGGGCGTGGGTGTTATTCTTTATTTTATTTTTATGGCAACATCCTCATTTTTATGCCATTGCCTGGATGTGCAAGGAAGATTACAAAAGAGCAGGCTTTAAGATGCTTCCTGTTGTTGACCCTGATGGGATCAGCACGTTTAGGCAAATTATCGTCTATTCATTAATTTTAATTCCTGTTTCACTTGTCCCCAGCTTTATCGGGATTTCGGGAAAAATCTATTTAAGCGGGGCTCTGTTGGCGGGCATTTTATTTTTTCTTAGCGGGCAAAAATTATCGCGGACGCATTCCATCGCCGATGCCAGGGGCCTTCTCAAAGCTTCTGTTGTTTATCTCCCGGTTTTATTCTTATTAATTATCCTGGACGTTTCTTTTTAGGTTTCATCAGGGTTATGCCATCTAAAAAAATATTTCAATTCCTTATCGGGTTAAGTGTCATTCTTTTTATCATTTGTAATGTCTATTTCTTCCGGCAAGCGATTAAGCCCCGAGCGTTCCCTGCCCTTGGCCAAGTCAAGAATTTTCATTTAACGGATTCTAAAGGCAACCCGTTTACTCTGGATTATTTGCAGGGACGAGTATGGATCGCCTCTTTTTTCTTTACGACATGCAGTGACATTTGCCCCCTGATGAATAAACATATGGCTGCCCTGCATCGGACGTTTGATAAGGTCAATGGGGTCCGGTTGGTTTCGATTACCGTCAACCCTGAGTATGATTCGAGTGATGTTTTAACTGCCTACGCGAAAAAATATCAAGCCAATCCAGAGAAATGGATTTTTTTGACCGGAAGCAGGGAAGAGATTACGCGGCTTGCCGTCCAAAGCTTTAGAATGGGATCGATGGAAGAGCCTGTGTTCCATAGCTCTTATTTCGCACTCGTTGACCGCCACGGTTTTATTCGGGGGTATTACGATGGGACTAATCAAGAAGGCATTAATAAGCTGTTTAAAGATACCTCAACCCTAATAATCGAACGTTGACATGACCCTTAGCGAATTCCCTTTCCCTGCCCTCAACGCGTTTTTAAATGCCACAGCATCGATTTTGCTCACATTAGGCTGGATATCGATCCGCCAGAAAAGAATCCAAGCCCATCGCAATTTCATGATCAGCGCTGTGATTGCTTCGTTCCTTTTTTTATGTTCCTATCTGACCTACCACCTTTTTGTTCACGGGGTCACGCACTACCAAGAGGAAGGCTTTATCCGGATTGTCTACTTTTTTATTTTGTTGACCCATACCCCTCTGGCCACGCTGATTGTTCCTTTTATTCTCATGGCCTTATGGTATGCCTATAAACAAGATTTCGTTCGGCATGTCCGCATCACCCGCTGGCTTTTACCTGTCTGGCTGTACGTCTCGGTGACAGGTGTCGTGATTTATCTTATGCTTTATATTTTTTAGAAGGGTGGCGGAAGAGGAACTGAACAAGACGTTTTTCTTTTTCCCAAAAAAAAGGAAATTGTCCTAAGAGAAATCCAAAGATAAGTAAGTTCATTTGGTAGAGAGGGACAATCAGCGGGACATAAATGAGGATTTTTACCCACAGAGGTGTTTGCTGAGTAATTCCCAGTGATGAGAAAATTGGTTTACGTTCAAATCCGATGAGTATCCCCGCCACGGCAAAAACAACATTAATCATCAAGAAATCCCAGTTGTTTTGGATTTGCCACTTTGTTTTAAGATGGCTCAATAGTGATTGGATTTTATTCATCGAAATGTCGTTAGGATAAAATAAGCCCCCAGCCCCAAGACCAGCACAGCTGCCCCGGCCAAAACGATCATCATCGCCTTAAACCCATTCGCTCCGGTGTCAAATTTTAGAATAGTTTTTAATTTCATTTGCGCAGTAAATAGTATTGAATGATCCAGCCTGACAGGAAGAACACTAATCCTGCCGCCAGCGTGCGATAATTCATCAGACCGGGGAAGTAGCGAATAAACGAGATCAGAATAATTCCTAGGCCCAGCGCTTGCAATGTTTTTGCGATCCAATAAATCATGAAAATTTGTAAGGGACGCCTGACATCTCTAAAATGACCTTTGTATTGTCCCGGAAAGAATCATTTTGGATGGTTTTGATGTAAATATAATGGAGTATGCATCCTAAAAAAAATGCCTGATAGCCCCAGACGGGGAATCGGTAGGTATCGACCGCTCCCACCAAGACAAACAAAATAATCATAAACAACATATTAAGCAATAATGGAGGATAGACCTTACGTTTGATTTGAATTGAGCGCTGATGAAACGAGGGGCTCATCTGATGATCGCGCGTGTATTCTTTGATGCTAACTCCTGTTCCCACAAAGAAGAAAATCACCAGCGTTTCTGTAAAAAAATAAACGATGCTGCAAAGAATCATAAAACTGACATGGTTGGCTTGAAGGACGGGGAATTTTAGGAAGCTTTGAATAAATCCAATCCCCAGCAACATTGTTGTTATCAACGACATCACATAGCACGTGATCATGAAAAACCACATAGGCAGATTAAACTCGGAATTCGAAGGATTATTTTTTATCTTTTCCGTCTTTGGCGAGAGGTTCTTTCTTTTCCGTAATGACAGGCAGAGCTTTGGATTTTTCTGCGTTGAGCTTCACAAAGTCTTTTTGGTCGCCCGGAACATCTTCTTCGGTATAGATAGCCTGAACAGGGCATTCAGGGATGCAGGCACCGCAATCAATACAAACTTCCGGGTCAATGATGAGCATTTCCGCATCTTCATGGAAGCAATCGACGGGGCAGACGGTTACGCAATCAGTATATTTGCATTTGATGCATGCCTTGGTTACCACGTGTGTCATGAAACCCTCCTGAAGGAATGTTTATCGTTAAAGATTTATCCAACTAGGTTAGAATATACACCAAAGAGTAATTTGTTGTCAATGTCCTAATGCCCTTAAAGCGAAACTGGTTCGTGCCTCGCAATATGTTCCACAATCTTCTTTTTATTGCAACCCGCATAATTTCCTAAGACCGATGAATGGAAATAACGCTTTAATCATAGCCGCCAGCGAATTAAAATTCAAGCATTTTTCGTGGTTTCACCACCCTAGAAAAGAAAAAGAATCCAAAGCCTTGTTGACGCTTAAAGGGCGATTTAATATAATACATCTGCTTGTCCCAACCCCTTTGAACGGAGTTAATTGATGCTGCCCCAGTTCGATTCTAAAAGTATCCAAAAATCTCTTAAAGTTAAACGGTCAACATATACGATTTATTCCTTTGAAAGATTCGCGAAGCTCAACATAGGGGACCCCAGCAAACTTCCGTTTTCTATCAAAATTCTCCTGGAAAGCGCCTTACGCAATTATGACAATTATCAAATCACGTTCAATGATATCAAGAATGTTTTAAGCTGGGCGCCGATGTTCAAAGATTTAAAGGATATTGCTTTTAAGCCCGGGCGCGTCATTCTTCAAGATTTTACGGGTGTCCCTTGTGTGGTTGATTTAGCGGCCATGCGTTCGGCCATGAAAAAATTGGGGGGCGATATTAAAAAAATCAATCCTCTTGTGCCCTGCGACCTGGTGATTGACCATTCCGTCCAGGTCGATGCTTTTGGCTCAAAAACCGCCCTTGAAAAGAATGTAGCCTTTGAGTTTAAGCGCAACAAAGAACGCTATGAATTTTTGAAATGGGGGCAGAAGGCTTTCCAGAATTTTCGCGTGGTTCCGCCGGCTACCGGCATTGTCCATCAAGTGAATTTGGAATACCTCGCCAGGGGCGTCTTGACCCAAAAAGTAGGCAAAGAAATAATCGCCTATCCCGATAGCCTTGTGGGAACGGACAGCCACACAACCATGATTAACGGCCTCGGCATTGTTGGTTGGGGAGTCGGTGGGATTGAAGCGGAAGCGGTCATGCTCGGTGAGCCCATTTACATGTTGTTGCCGGAGGTGATCGGCTTTAAATTAAACGGCCGGCTAAAAGAGGGGCTAACGGCAACGGATCTTGTTTTAACGGTAACGCAAATACTTCGAAAGAAGGGAGTGGTCAATAAATTTGTTGAATTCTATGGTGGCGGGTTGCAACATTTAAGCCTGCCGGACCGTGCCACCATTTCTAATATGGCTCCCGAGTATGGGGCCACGATCGGGTTGTTCCCTGTCGACAATGAAACGTTAAATTACCTGAAGCTTACCGGCCGCACGCCGGAGCAAGTAGAATTAGTGGAAAAATATTATAAAGACCAAGGGATGTTTTATTCCCCCCAAAACAGTCATATCCAATTTACGGACACATTAGAGTTAGATTTATCCACGGTTGAGCCCAGCTTGGCCGGGCCGAAACGCCCTCAAGACAGGGTTTCTTTAGCAACAATGAAAGAGGCCTTTGAGAAGTCCCTGATTGCTCCTGTGAAAGACAGAGGATATGGATTGACGTCAGAAAATTTAAAGAATGAAGCTTTTGTTAAAAACGGAAAGACAATAAAAATCCAGCACGGATCCGTCGTTATCGCTGCCATCACCAGCTGTACCAATACATCCAATCCTTCTGTTTTAATCGGCGCGGGGCTTGTGGCGAAAAAAGCGGTTGAAAAAGGGCTCGCTGTCAAAAGTTTTGTCAAAACAAGTTTTGCCCCGGGATCTCAGGTTGTTGAAGAATATATTCGAACGTCAGGGTTGATGCCTTATTTGGAAAAGCTGGGGTTCAATATCGTGGGATACGGATGCACAACCTGCATCGGAAACAGCGGGCCTCTTCCTCAAAATGTCGCCAAGGCCATTCAGGAAGCTGATTTGGTTGCCGCTAGCGTCTTGAGCGGCAACCGGAACTTCGAAGGCCGTATCAATCCTTTGACTAAAGCCAATTATCTGGCCAGCCCGCCGCTCGTGGTCGCTTATGCCCTCGCGGGAAGTGTTGATATGGATTTATCCAAAGAGCCTCTTGGCAAAGATAAAAATGGGCAGGATGTCTACCTGAAAGACATTTGGCCGACCCAAAAAGAGATCAACAAGATCGTTGCCAAATTCGTCACCGCCCAGGCTTTTAAAAAGCGCTATAAAAATGTCAGCAAAGGAAACAAGAATTGGAACGCAATCAAAGAAACCAAATCCGATCTTTATCAATGGAAAGAAAAAAGCACTTACATCCAAGAACCGCCGTATTTTGCCGATATGAAAAAATCTCCGGATCCCATTAAGCCGCTTTCTAACGCTAGGGTTTTAGTGATGATGGGGGATTCGATTACAACCGACCATATTTCTCCGGCAGGGGCATTCAATGATCAAAGCCCAGCTGGGCAATATTTGGTCAGCCTGGGTGTCAAGCCGGCCGATTTTAACAGCTACGGATCCCGCCGAGGAAATGACCGCGTCATGACACGCGGGATGTTTGCCAATATCCGCTTACGCAATCTCTTGGCGCTCGGGACTGAAGGGTCTTGGACCATTTATCTTCCGACCGGGGAGAAGATGAGCATTTATGATGCTGCCATGAAATATAAACAGGCCAACACGGCGCTTCTTGTTTTTGCCGGGAAAGAATATGGGACAGGTTCCAGCCGCGATTGGGCCGCCAAGGGGACAGCGCTGCTGGGCGTACGGGCTGTTATTGCCCAAAGTTATGAACGCATTCATCGCAGTAATCTTGCCGGAATGGGTGTGCTTCCTTTAGAATTTAAAGAAGGGCAAAGCGCTGAATCTCTGGGATTAAAGGGAGATGAGGTTTTCAATTTTGAGGGCATTCACAATAATCTCAAACCCCGCCAGGACATCACGGTGGTGGCCAAATCCTCAAGCGGAGAAGAAAAACATTTTGCCGTCACCTGCCGGCTGGATACACCTGTGGAAATCGATTATTTCCGCAATGGAGGGATTTTGCAGACCGTTCTTCGAAAGCTGCTTAAGTCATAATTTGCGATCCAGCCAGCATGGCCTGTAACCCCAAAATGATAATGTCCTAATTGACCAAAATAAGAATGTCCTAATTGGATGGTATAGTCCGTAACGAGAAGGAGGACGTTATGGACAAGAA
>JAGVNC010000020.1 GCA_020053475.1 Candidatus Omnitrophota bacterium
GAATTTGAAAAGAAGATCGAAATGGAGTGCCAAAATAACAACGTCAGCCGGCCAGAATATTAGGCATCTCGATTCCGACTAAACGCCCGCACTCCAATCTGAGGTGGAGTCATGATTTCAAAATCGATCAAGCTTGCTATTTTAATGTTTTGTCTTCTGGCGATTTGTAATTGTTTGAGAAAAGAAACAGCGATGAAGGATACTTATCGGATGCCATTGGCCGATAATATTCAAACTTTAAACCCAAGGACCGTCAGATTTCGATACGATTATCAATTGATTAAAACTATATTTGGTCAACTGATAAGTGTTAATCAAGACGGCTATTTGGCACCACAGGTTTCGTACAGATGGGAAGTGGGTGAGGATTTACAAGAATACACACTATATTTACGCAAGGACGTTGTATTCCACGATGGCAAGCCATTGACATCGAAAGATATCGTATTTTCTTTTGAGTATGAAGGAAAGAAGCCCACCTTGCTACACAAGGCTTTAATACCGATTGAAGGTTATGAGGAATATTACAATGGCAAATCCAACTTTATAAAGGGGATAATTGCTCTTGATGATTACACGATAAAAATTAGATTAAATAAGCCACTGGCGACATTTTTGTATACATTGGCCAACGCAAAGCTGGTCGTGCTTCCGTACAACTTTCACAGTATCCCGGAAGAGGAATTCTTCAAAAAACCGATCGGAGTGGGTCCATATAAATTTGATTACTGGAACGAAAAAGAATTGGGCATCATTGTGAATGATGTTTACTTTGGGAATAAAGGGCACATACGAAAATTTGTTTTCACTCCAATGGATAAGAAAAAGGCACTTGAGGCCTTTGAAAATCATTCCATTGATGACATTACGGTATACCCGGTTGAACTACAGGAAGTGAAAAGGAAGGACATTAACGCATTCAACTGGAGTTCTTATAATACGAATTTTTTGTTTTTCAATGTTAAAAAACCGCCACTGGAAAACATGTATGTTAGACTAGCCATCAGAGCGGCTATTGATAAAAGACAGTTAATCGCGAAGTGTTTTTCTGATGACGATGTTGCAAATGGAATTGTTCCAAGGGGAATGGTTGGCTCGATAGATGATGAAAATCTGTTTAAAGACCTTGAAAAACCCGTCGATTATTATCTATCCAAGTCTGGCATGTCACGCAAACAACTGCCGAAGATGGTGATCATCCGTTTTAAGGAGGTAGAAGACAGTTGTTTTAAGCCAACGATCGAAGAAATGTTTAAAAAGGCGGACTTGCCAATTACAGTCGAATATTTTTCGTTTGAAGATGGTGTAAAACTTGTCGAATCGAATAATTACTACATACTCAGTGAATGGATTGCCAGTATCAATATCGAACCCATAAATATAATAAATTTCTTTGACGGCCGGTCTACTCATAATTTGTCTAATGTTGATGATGATGAGGTAAATAGATTGATCGACTTGGTGGAATCAGCTCGCACACGAAGCGCGAGGGGAGAGATTTATCGCAAGATCAGCGAGGCAGTCGTCCGAAAGGCGTATGTGGTTGATATGCAGTATGAAAATAAACATTTTATCTACGACAAAGCCGTGCGAGGGATAGAGGATCCTAGCCCTGTGAGATTTCTGATCAGCTTTAATGAAATATATTTTGGAGACAATTTGTGAATAATTTAAAAAATAACAGTCTTAGACATGTTCTGGTTTTCAAGGGTCTGCTGTGTTCCTTTGCGGTGTATTTGGCCGGCACCGTCGTTTTGATGACCGCTGTTTACCTAAAACTTTCAAATGATTTTGAGGAACTGAACAAGTCGCTTATCTTTCAGGCGGGGCTGTCGATACTAACAGACATTCAGGATGGCAATTACTATGGTGCAAAACACAACCTAGATCAATTGGTGACCGCCGGCAGTTTCAAGGGAATTGCTGTACTTGGATCGAACAAAAAGATTTTTGCAAAGAGCGGATTTTCCGACGAGGTTTTTTTGAGAGCGGGAGCCATGGAGCCCCCCTCTATTAATGCCTCTGCAATGGGAAAAATTTTGGGAGACAGAGTTATTGTAAGGGGTATCTACGACCAAAATGGCATCATGTGGGGTAAGATGATCGGGGTAATAAATAAATCCCGTTTTAACTCATTGGTGATGAACATTTTTCTGACACTCGTGTTTGTTATGCTTTTGGCGATCGGGATTCACACCCTTGTAAGTTACGCAACCATAATAAGATCGCTGAGGCCGCTTACAAAATTTACGAATGATGTGGAGAGGATTTCGGGACAGTTGAGCAAACCATCAAGTTCCGTCGGTAAAGTTGAACTAAAATTCGATGACATCGAAAATTGTGTTAAGGCGCTTACAAATCACAGGGGATCAAGGGTTGAAATTGACAGTTTGCTTAGGGCATTTTTCACGCTTTTAAATAAAATGCGCCAAATATTGGAAGCGTATTTTGAGGGAACCCACCTCATTGCCATCGGCCAATCCACCGCCATGGTGGCGCATGATGTGCGCAAGCCCCTGACGAGCATGAAGGCGCTGCTCGCAGCGTTGCCTGCGATCAAGGACGATCCGGAGCAGGTGGAGAAGATGATCGTTGCGGTGGACCGCAGCATCGCGAGCACGAACGCGATGCTCAACGACGTCTTGGAGTTTTCGCGGGATGCGACGGCGCTGGATTTGAAGGAATTCGATCCGCAGGGGATCGTCACCTCGGCGCTGGGCGAAGCGCTCCGGAACCACCCCGGTTCGAAGGTTCGCATCGACTACGACATCGGGCATACGCGGCTCTTGCGGATCGACGGCGGGAGGATCGTTCGCGTCTTGACGAACATCATCGACAACGCGCTGGACGCGATGACGCCGAAGGGCAGCGGAGCGGCCACCGGGATACTTTTGATCGCAACGCGCGAGAGGACGAAGGACGGCTCGTGCTGTGTGGAGATCTCGGTTGCGGACAGCGGTCCGGGGATCCCGGAGAAAGTCCTGGGGCGGATCTTCGATCCGTTCTTCACGCACGGGAAGATGGGCGGGACGGGGCTGGGGTTGGCGATCTGCCAGCGGATCGCGAATCTGCACGGGGGCCGGATCGAGGCGGAGAACCGTGCGGACGGGGCGAGCGGCGCCCTCTTCCGGATCGAGCTGCCGACGGGGCAAGGGTTTTCAGGGGTCAACGACTCCGAGCTGATTCGGCATTCGAGCGAGCTGGAGATCTTCCGGAAGGAAGAGGTGGGGCGGCAGGACTACGGCGAGACGGCGAACACCGTGGAGTTTATGCGGATCAACAAGGCGCGGGGCCGGGAATCGGGGCTGCTGGTCGTGGACGACGAGCCGCTGTTCCGGGA
>JAGVNC010000070.1 GCA_020053475.1 Candidatus Omnitrophota bacterium
AACCCATTCGACTCTCCCCGCCATAAATGGCGGGGCTTGCTCAGGGTTGACTCTGAGCGGCGCCTTTTTCCCCGCTCTGAAGAGCGGGGCTTGGGCGCCGGCGAACGAGTCAAAACTTTTTCCTTTTGCCTCAAGAGGAAAAATAAATTTTTTGTTTAAAACATGCAAACTTTCATAGACTGGGCTGTTTTGAGAAGACATCCATATCGTGCCACACTCCAATTCGCTCTTTAACCTTAAAATTGTAACTGCTTTCGAAAATATTGTAAAAGCTTGCGTCTTATATGGATTTTTTTCTGAAACGAGCGAAAACCACCATACGGAAAAGTTTTCTTTTGGATATCGAAAATATTGACGCAGATTAACACCTGGCACGAATTCCCGCTGGCCAAGGTCACGAATAAAATTTATATAGTCATGCTTGACTTGAAAGGCGTCCTGGTTGAATCGATCTAAAAAGTTAAAAACTTTAATATGTGCTGACAGATTAGATGGCAAGATTTCCAATAAACGGCGGGCTAATGCTTCGGCATGATAATCAAAAGGACTGATAAAAATAGCTTCCCCGTCAAAGTTTTTAAGCCTCGCAACAACATTATCCAATCGATCATTGCCCGAAAGAATCAATAAAACTCTTTTACCCATTTTCCCCCTGGAAAACTTTATCGTGGAGCGAGCTTAACGAATCGAGTATCCCCTGCCCAAGATCGACATAATTAGAGTCAGCAAGGCGTTTTGCTAATTTCGGCTTAAAATTATAAGGCGTGATCTCATAATGCTCCTCGTTTGGTTTATTAGTAAACTCTATGTGTATCTCATTATTTAATATCTCTTTAATCATGATCATTAAATTACGTATCGTGATCGGTTGCTGCCCCGTTATAATAACGTATTGATTATTGTATTCCTCTGATAATATTTTGGCGCTTAAACGTGCCGCATCATAAACATGAATATACTCCCGTATCTCCTCTCCATCGCCCTCGCGTGTAATTTTCTTCTCCGTTAATGCTTGTTTGAGTATTTTATTAATCCAGTTGGACGAATCCGCCCTCGGCCCATAAAGGGACCCATATCGCAATATCGTAAAATCTAAATTATGCTGCCGATGAAAACATTCTGTGATCAGTTCGCAAGCCTGCTTACTAGCTCGATAAAAAGAACCTGCTTCACTGTACACATACACGGTGCTGGCAAAAATAAAACGCTTCACATTATGATCTTTACATGCCTGTAAGATATTTGTATGACCAATAACATTCGTTTGTATTGTTTTAGTGGCATCCTTTTTGGCTTGATCGATGTTAGAAATACCAGCAAAATTATAGACAACATCGCATCCTTTCACAGCTTTATTAACATCCTCAGAATTTAATATATCCCCGATAATCATTTCCTGATTCTTTTGAACATACGGCGAGGTAATTAAATCAAATATTGTCACATGGTGATTTTCCTTTGACAATGCATCGGCAACGTGACTTCCCAAAAATCCACTTCCTCCAAAAACGATTATATTCACTGTTCCCTCCCTGCCCCGCCACAGGCGGGGCTTAAATAAAGGCCTATTTCTTAACGGGGGTGCTGAGCCCCTTGATTAAATTCTCAACTGCTTCCACTTCCATTGCAATCCGTGCCTCACGGGCATAGGAACCGGCATGTGCTGTTAAAATGATATTGTTCACTTTGGAGAATGGCCCATGATACGGCTCTTGATCAAATACATCCAAGGCTGCTCCGGCAATTTTATGGTCCTTTAAAGCGGCGCAAAGGGCCCCCTCATCAATAATACCGCCCCTGGATGTATTGACAAGAAACGCACTTTGCTTCATAAGATTCATTTTATTTTGATCAACAAAATGATTTGTTTGTGCTGTATATGGCAAATGAACACTAATGATATCGGAATCCTGAAATAGCTGGCAACAGTCAACATAGTCTACTTTTAATTGAGAAATGATATTAATGTTCTTCTGCAGATCATATGCGATAATCCGACAGTTAAATGGCCCAAGTAATTCGACAACCCTTTGCCCGATCGCCCCCATTCCGAGAATACCGACTGTTTTCCCTTTTAAAAGCGTACCCATTATTTTTTCCCATTTCCTCTGTCGAATAGCCCGATCCATCATCGAAACAGAGCGCAGGCTATTTAAAATAAGACCTAGCGTAAGTTCGGCAACGGCCTGCACAACACCCCCGGAAGAAGAAAAAACCAATATCTTTCTTCCCTCAGCTGCCTTTAGATCAACATTGTCTAATCCGACACCACAACGGGAAATAACTTTCAGAGAATCGGCCTTTTCGATGATTTCTTTAGAAATCTCTTCAGTCCCAGCGATAACTCCTTCAATATCATGGCGATAAAGGCCAAGGCTTTCCCTGATTGATAATTTTCTTCCATGTGGGTTGAAAATAACCTCAGCGCCAAACTGCTCGAGCTTTTCTAAAGGCGTTCTGTCATATTTCCCGAATGAACTAGTTGTGACTAAGATTTTCATAAGAAGACGGCTCTCCTATACTTTGGAAAGAGCGGATCTCTCTCCATCAATCGTTCGGCCCGTTCCCTATCAACGGGCACATCGACACTGCATGTTTCGTATGTCGTTTCTTTTAACTTCAATTTATAGCCATTTTCAATGATCCGCAGCATATCGACCGACTCTACGATCTCTAACGGAGTTTGCTCCATTTCTGTAAACTTCAGGAGAAAATCCTTACGATAAGGCATGATACAAACCTGCTTATAGCGATCGTAAGGCTTCATTGACAATTTCTTTGAAGGAATAGGGTCTCGCGAAAAATATAAAGCATAATCGTCCAAGGTTTTAACAACCTTGATTTCGTTAGGGTCCTCATATTCCTCGTCGGTTTTGATTTTGCTGTAGAGGCATCCGGCAACGGCTGTCTCATCGTTGATGAGGGCCTGCGTAATGTCGGTGATCATTTCAGGATACACAAGAGGCTCATCCCCCTGGACCAGAACGACAATATCAACATCCATATTATTTTCACGGACCGCATAGGCAATACGATCAGTACATCGGTTAAAGGTGTCGGGTGTCATAATCACACGACCGCCAAACTTTTTTGTTTCCTCTTCGATCTCTTTGTTGCATGTCACCATGTATGTTTCGTCGATCAATGGGCACATGGCTGTTCGCCTATAAACATGCTCGATCATCGTCATTCCCTTGATATCGCATAAAGGCTTTCCCGGGAATCTGTAGGAACCCATCCGGGCTGGAATCATGGCTATAATTTTCATTGCTTAACCTTTCGCAGCTCTGCCATTGCCTTCTGACAGGCCTCGCCCAATATTAATGTATCTAAACTAAAAGCCACAAAACGGTAGCCTTCGTCAATTTTTCTGATCATTGCCTGCACATCGGGAGGGATCACATGAAACCCTGCCGGAATTTTAAAACGTTTCGAAGCCCCGATAACTTTCTTTAACGCATTGATCACCCTGGGATCTTCGAATTCCCCTGGAAC
>JAGVNC010000034.1 GCA_020053475.1 Candidatus Omnitrophota bacterium
CTCCAAGCACACCCGGATATTAGAAGAAGCCGGATTCGTTAAGCGCACGATCATCGGCCGCGAGCACCATATTCCCATCGAGAAGAAAAGTTTGGACAAGGCTTACAGCTGGATCGATGCTCAAAGCGTGCGGTAACAAACCCGATCCATCGCTTTAAAGACACTACAATTTTACTCGGCAGAACAATCCTTCATCTCGAATCACGCGGGTGAGGGTTTTTTGTTGCATAAAAAGGATTTGACAAGCTCGATGGCCGAATAATATAATAGTTTCGAAATATATTAACTAATAAACATTCTGACAGGGAGGATAGATGGACAAGAATATGGAAGAAAAGATTTTTTATATGCATGCCGAGGTCTGTAAAAGTATGGCCAATCCGACCCGTTTAAGGATTATGAATTTGCTGCGTGAGGGAGAAAAGTCCGTTGGAGAATTAAGGAATCAATTGAAGCTGCCCAAAGCGAATCTTTCTCAGCATTTGAGCATATTGCGCCAGCGTCGAATTGTGTCTACCCGCAGGGCCGGTTTGAATATCTACTACAAAGTGGCCAATCCCAAAATGATCCGGGCCTGTGACATCTTGCGTGAAGTCCTTTTTGAACAGCTTCAAGAGGGAGGACAATTAATGAAAGTTGCCAGTAGGAAAAAATAAAGGAGCAAAAAGTGAAAAAGTTTTCTCTGGTTGAATTTTCGGTCGATCATCCCAAGCTGATTGTGTTTCTTTCCGTCATTGTGACTTTTCTTTTTCTGACCCAGTTTCCGAAGATAAAGACGGACACGAATCCGAAGAATATGTTGCCGGCGGCATCCGATGTGCGGGTCTGGAACGATGAGGTGGATCGGACCTTTGGCCTTTATGAAGATATGATTGTCTTGGGGGTCACGAACGAGCAGGGAATCTTCAATAAGGATATATTAGGGAAGATCAGCCGCGTCACGGAAGAAATATTAAAAATAAAGGGCGTTGCGTTAAGGGATGTGAATGGTTTTTCCACGATTACCAATGTCACGGACGAGCAGGGAACATTGCGGGTGGCGCCCCTGATGCCTGAGGCGCCTAAGACCGAGGAAGAGATCGCGGCCCTCAAAAAACAACTCTTCGGAAATTCTCTTTTTGTCAATCGCATCATCTCAGAGGACGGGAAAACCACTGCGATTTATGTCCCTCTTGAAAAAGGGGCAAACGGGAAAGAAGTCGCCGATCAAATCAGAAAGATCATTGCGAAAGAGAAAGGTAGCGAAAAATATTATATCGCCGGAGACCCCGTGGCGCGGGACACATTCGGTTCCGAGATGTTTAAGCTCATGGCTATTTTTGCTCCCATTGCCGGCGGGGTGATGCTTTTTGTCCGATACCTTATGTTCCGCGACTTTTTCCTTTCCATCACCCTCATGATGGATGCGCTGATGAGCATTGTCTGGAGCATGGGGCTGCTCATCGGCTTGGGATTTCCTGTTCATATCATGAGTTCGATGGCTCCGGTATTCTTGATGGCGATTGCCACCGACAGCATTCACATCTTCAACGAATTTTATTTCCGATATAAAGAGAAGAAAGATAAAAGAGCCGCCATCCTTGCAACCATGGATGCCGTCGGAAGGCCTGTCCGTTACACGGCATTGGCGACGACTGCGGCGTTTGCGGTTTTGTTATTTATGAATATTGTTCCCGTTAAAGTCTTCGGCGGATTGATCGCCTTCGGGACCGTGGCTTTAAGGATTTTAAGTTTCAGTTTCATTCCAGCCATGTTTACATTTGTCAAAGAGAAGAATATTGCGAATATCGCAGAAGGGGAAGACGCGCATTTAAGTAAAACATCCCTCTTCTTAAGGAAACTGGCGGGTTACGGTACCCATAGGCCCAAGGCTACTATTCTTATCGGATTCATTGTGTTTGTTGTATCCGTCGTCGGAATCACCAGGATTAAGGTCAACAATAACATGGTGGAATGGTTTAAGCCTAATAGCGAAATCCGGGTGGCGGACAGGGAAGTCAACCGCGCGCTCGGCGGGACATCGCTGGGGTATATCGTGGCTGTCTCCGACGAGGATGACTTTATTAAAAATCCCGAGACCATGAAATACCTGGAAGGTCTCCAGCGGCACATTGAAAAACTTACCTTTGTGGGCAAGACCTTTTCGGTTGTTGACTATCTTAAACGGATTAATCGTGTCCTGCATAATGACGATCCGAAATACGACATCGTCCCTGCCGAAAAAAACACGATCGGCCAATATCTTTTTTTGTTCAGCATGTCGGCCAAACCATCGGATTTGGATAATGTGGTTGACCCATCATTTAAGGCAGCCAATATCTGGGTGCAGATGAAAACCTGGGATGCCCGGGCCATGCAATCGGTTATTGCCTCAGTCAACGAATATAAAAAATTACATCCGATCGCGTTAGAGTTAAAGCCCGCCGGGACCGCTTATTTTAATCTGGTTTGGAATCATGAGGTTCTCTGGGATATGGTCAGGGGCTTTATCCTGGCCTTGATTGTTGTGTTTCTTATTCTTGCCCTCGATTTTCGCTCCGCGAAATGGGCGATTGTCGGATATGCGCCGCTGCTTTTTACAATCGTCGTCATTTACGGTGTCGTCGGGTTTATAGGGAAAGACTTTGACATGCCGATCTCAGTCCTTTCCTGTCTTTCGCTGGGCATGGCCGTTGATTTCGCCATCCATTTCATCAGCCGATTCAGACAGAGACTGGCGTCGATGCCTGAGACGGATGTCACAGAAGCGTTGTTGTGGACCGCTGTCCGGCCGGGCAAAGGGATTCTGCGCAATGCCATTTTGTTTGCGGCGTCTTTTGCGGTCATGCTGTTTGCCCCCTTGACGCCCTATATCACCGTGGGGGCTTTTATCGTGAGCATGATGCTTTTAAGCGCGGCCATGACGATCATCTATATCCCGGCGCTCGTTACACTCATGCAAAATCAGCTCTTTAAGAAAGATACGCATGGATTACTTGTAAAGCCTGCAAAAACAAGATAACTTTTAGAAGTGTAAAGAGTGCGGGCGCATTAGACGCTTCGATAACATTGGGAGAAAATTTGAAAGAAATAACGAATGAATATGGCCATTTAGTCGGCTTTGTTATGAAAATGGGTGGTACATCTGACCTCGCGTTAGCCATTTTGGCTGGCGCTGAATTGGAACGTATATTGCACAGAATTCTTGAGACATATTTGTTGCCGAAGAGCGCCAAAAACATAAACGATTTATTATCTTCGAATGGTTCATGTGGAACATTTTTTTCTCAAATAGAATTAGCTTATCGGCTTGGAATTATTTCCAAAGAAATTACTCACGATTTGCATATTGTGCGGGATATCCGAAATTGTTTTGCTCATGGGGTACATGAAATGAGTTTTGCGTCTGATCAGGTAAAAAATAAGCTCTCTAAACTTGTGATATCTAAAGAAAAGTCCATCCATGATTCCAGATTAAACGAGTTAAGAAAAATATTTCAAGATTTGGTGTACGATTTAACAGACTCTTTAAACACGATAAACCAATCTGTTCGAAATAAAAAGAAAGGGCAGAAATGAAAAAGCAATTTTCTTGTTGTTCACGACGATGATCTACAGCCACTTGACGGGAAAGCACGTTGACGAGGCGGTGGAGAGGTTTAATTTATGAAAGATTATATCTGGCTATTAGCTATAATTGGAATTTTTATCCTTTGGGTGATAATTTCTTGGATTCTCGAAACAATTTCTAATTCGAGAAAATATTTAAAATTAAAGCCGAAATTGGACAGCTTAGAGAGTGCAGTAAAAGCATACGAATTAAAAGTTGAAAAAGACAAGGCAGAGTTTGAAGCAAATTCAAAGAAAAGATTAGATGAATTTTCACAAAGCGTGAAAAAAGATAAAGACGCTATTAATAAATTAGCACAACAAAAATCTATGGGCTTTCCATGGCTTGCTGATGCGTATGCAGATTATTTTTCATTGCGGGATATGAAAAGACAAAAATATTTAGAAAGCAAAATACACCCTGCAGGGAAAACTGCGGAAATTGTACGGGAAATAAAAAATGAAAAGAAAATACTCGTGGCAGAAAATAAAATTATTAGCTACAAGTTAGCCTACCTTGTTAAATTATTTCCATGGCTTTCAGAATTGATTGCCGAAGATGAGAATGAAGAAATCCCTATTCGAATTGATGACGACCTTCAAGATGACAATAACGAAGACAGGGTTAGAAACTATCTTACTCCGGAAGAATATAAAAGCCTTCCTTCCGTAGAAAGAAATCAAATGGCCTTGGACAGATATTTGAAAAGCAGAAATAAATCGAAATGGGCAATCGGAAGAGACTATGAAATGTATGTCGGATATTTATACGAGCAAGAAGGATATTCTGTTGAATACAAGGGAATCCTTGACGGATTTGAAGACCTGGGCAGAGATATTATTGCGAAAAAAGCTGACGAAGTTTGTATTATCCAATGTAAGCACTGGGCGCAATACAAGAAAATACATGAAAAACACGTTTTTCAGCTGTTCGGTACCACAATGGAATATTGGATCAAAAGTTCTGGGAGTTACAGGAGGCCAAAAAGTTTCGAAGAGTTTGCTAAGTTTCTGAGCGAAAATAAACTTAGGCCGATATTCTTCACCTCAACAGGCTTGTCTGACAAAGCTAAAGAAATGGCAAATGCATTAAGCGTCGAAATTAGAGAAAACGAACCGCTCGGTGAGTTCCCCCGAATTAAATGCAACATAAATTACGATGAGTTCGGTTCGCAAACAAGAATCTATCATTTGCCGATGGACCAACAATATGATCGCACAATAATTGGCAATCGTTCGGGTGAATTTTATGTTTCCACTGTCAAAGAAGCAGAAGATGCTGGATTCAGGAGAGCGTTTAAACACAGATTTTAGGTGTACGGCATAAAAATAGGTGATCTCTAAAATGAGTTATAGGATTATATTGGATGCGAATGTTTTGAAGCTGGAGTATATAATTGAACCCGGCACGCCCGGAAATGTTCCGAAATAATTGGAGGGCACACGGGGATTATTTTAAAAGGAGGTTTGAAAATGAAGATAGTTCGATTATTCGGGATAGTTTTGTTCATAGGATTATTTGTGATCCAGCCGATGGCCTTTGCCCAGGATTCGCCGAAGCCGGAGGAAATCATCGCAAAATCAAGGCTCGCCTTTTATTATGCCGCTGATGATATGAAGGCCAAAATTTCAATGGAACTCATCGATAAAGACGGCAGAAAAAGGATGCGGGAACTTACGATGTTAAGGAAAGATGATCAGGATGGTGGAAATCAGAAATATTTCATCTATTTTCATCAACCGGCGGACGTCAAAGACATGACGTTTATGGTTTACAAATACCCCGATAAAGATGCCGACCGCTGGCTTTTTATTCCTGCCATTGATCTGGTCAAAAGGATCGCGGCGAATGATAAATTTTCCAGCTTCGTCGGAAGCGATTTTACTTATGAGGATGTCTCGGGAAGAAATCCCACAGAGGATACGCATACGTTTTTAAGAAAAGATAAACTCGATGGGAAAGATTGTTTTGTTGTGGAAAGTATCCCTAAGCAGGTTTCTGAGTACGCCAAAAGGATTTCCTGGATTGATGCAATGAATTTCCTGCCCCTCAAAGAAGAGTTTTATGATAAGCAGAACGAACTCTACCGGCAATTTGAGGCTTGGGAAATTAAAGAGATCGACGGTATTCCTACCATCACCAAACGAGTCGTCAAAAATGTTAAAAGCGGGCATCGGACGGAAGTTTTCTTTGAGGGAATCAAATATAATTTGGGAATAGAAGACGACATCTTTTCCGAACGATATCTAAGGAGACCGCCGGTTCAATGGATAAAATAAATGGCAGAGTGATCTTTGTCATTCTTATCACCGGGGCAGTTTTTTTTGCGGCGTCTTCTGTTTGGGCCGCCATGCCGGAATTTCATGGCTTTGCGGAATTCGCCTACGGGCCTAAAGTGAGCGATGACAATACCAAAAGGGATGATTTTAATCTGCTTGAACAGCGCTTGCAGCTTAAAACAAAATATTTATTTGAGGGCAATGGTTTTCTCGCGCAAAAGAATTCTTCCCTTAATTTTAAAGGCGATTTTACAGTGGATGAATATTTTCCCGGTAAAACGGATTTTGAATTGAGGGAGTTGAATTTTTCCACCACGCCGTACGCTTGGCTCGATCTTAAGGCAGGGCGGCAGATTTTGACCTGGGGAACCGGGGATTATCTGTTTGTGAATGACCTTTTCCCGAAGGATTATGTGTCTTTTTTCATCGGGCGGGACGATGAATATTTAAAGAAGCCTTCCGACGCGCTCAAGATGTCGTTTTATCCTTCGCTGGCAAACATTGATTTTGTCGTTTCAAGGTTTGAGCCAAACACCACAGCCGAAGGGGATCGATTGTCGTTTTTTGACAGTTTTCAGGGAGGGATTGCGGGCGTCAATTCAGACCGGGATCTGTTGGAGCCTCCGTTGCAGTTGTCTAATAATGAATATGCGCTAAGAATTTACCGCAACTTTGAAAGCAATGAATTAGCTTTTTATTATTTCCGGGGTTTTGATAAAAATCCGACCAGCTATAAAGACGAGGCCGCCCGCCAGCTTTTTTATCCGCGTTTGGATGTTTACGGAACCAGTTTGCGGGGGCCCGCGTTAGGCGGTATTGGGAATATCGAGTTCGGCTATTACAATTCAAGGGAAGATTCTGGCGGCAACAACCGCCTTATTGCCAATTCCCTCTTTAAAGTTTTAACCGGCTATGAAAAGGATTTGGGAAACGATTTGAAAATGGGATTGCAATATCTTTATGAGCAGACATTGGATTATGGCAATTATAAGGCAAACCTTCTGCCCACGGATTTTGTTTTTGATGAATCCCGGCATCTGTTGACACAGCGAATAACAAAACTTTATAAAAACCAGACCATCGCCGTCTCGTTGGTTAATTTCTATTCACCTTCCGACAAGGACGGCTATGTTCGTCCAACGGTCAGTTATAATATCTCGGATCATTGGAAGGCGGCTTTAGGCGTCAATTTGCCTTGGGGAGAAGATGATTTAACGGAATTTGGACAAATGAAACGCAACAAAAATATTTATGTCCGATTCAGATATAGTTTTTAAATCACACGCGGAAGAACCAAAAAAACTCAAGGAGGGATTCTTATGGAAAGAAAATTACGCGGTATCGCGGGTTCGTTTATTCTCATCAGTTTGCTTTTGGCGCATTACCTCCATCCGGCCTGGCTGTGGTTCACGGCATTTGTTGGGCTCAATTTGCTCCAGTCGGCTTTTACCCGTTCGCCAGAAGGCCACGGACTTCACAGTCCGTGGATGAATGGCGACAACCTTCTGGCTCAGGATTCCGCCCCACGAGCGGAAAAAGATTTGGTGCCACGGGTTTTAACCCGTGGGCTCCACGAACTGGTGCCCGATGATGTGGCTCCTGAAAAAGTTTGAAATGCGATGAAAACCCCTAAAATTCTTCCGCCCTTTATTGTTCTGCTGTGCTTTCTGATAAGTCTTGGATTACATCTTTTATTGAAAGGGAAAATTCCTTGGCGGCACCAGAATTACTTTGCAGGAATCATTTTTTTAGCCGGCGGATTTACGCTCATGATGTGGGCGAGATGTTTGTTCAAAAAATGTAAAACACCGATTAAACCAGCGGAAATACCGACGGCCATGGTAACGGAAGGGCCGTACCGCGTGACGCGAAATCCCATGTATTTGGGATTTGCCCTCATGCTTTTAGGGACTGCTTTTTTAGTCGGGACGCTGCCGATGTTTTTGGCGCCTCTTACATTTTTTCTCATTATCAACTCAGCTTTTATCCCTTATGAAGAAGCAAAAATGGAGAGGCTTTTCGGGCAAAAGTATTTGGATTACAAAAAACGCGTCAGGCGCTGGCCGACGCCAACCGCCGGCAGATCCTGGAGATGGTCGCCAGGCAGCCGCGCAAAGCAACACAGCCCGCCAACGGTTTGATATATCATTCCCGGCCGTCTCCAAGC
>JAGVNC010000109.1 GCA_020053475.1 Candidatus Omnitrophota bacterium
AACGTGCCTGGCATAATAATTTTAAGCTCTCAGGAAGCTTAAGGAATTAGGACATTTTTATTTTGGTAGAACTAGGACATTTTAATTTTGGCTTGACACCAGCCAGCATGGCCATTGACATTCTAATCGTATTAATATAAAATCACTTACTTATCCGCTAAAATCCTTGAATATTGTGAAATTTAAGAATCAATCATGAAAACAATGTATGAAAAAATTTGGGAAGCCCATTTGGTGCGTCAAGCGCAAGGGGACACCTCGATCATCTACGTGGACCGTCATCTGGTGCATGAAGTGACTAGTCCGCAAGCGTTTGAAGGGTTAAGACTGATTGGGCGTAAAGTCCATCAGCCGGGAAAAACATTTGCCACGATGGACCACAATGTCTCGACGAAAACCAAAGATTGGAATTTGGTGGAAGCCACCTCAAGGATCCAAATGGAAACGTTGGCCAACAATTGTAAAGAATTTGGCGTTACATTGTACGATTTCGGCCATGCGGATCAGGGAATTGTCCACGTCATCGGCCCAGAAAAAGGGATCACTCAGCCGGGAATGGTCATTGTCTGCGGTGACTCGCATACTTCAACTCACGGGGCATTCGGCGCCTTGGCGTTTGGCATCGGGACATCGGAGGTCGAACACGTTTTGGCCACCCAAACATTGCAGCAAGATGAAGCTAAAACCATGCTCATCAACATCGACGGGCAATTGGGCAAAGGGGTTGTGTCCAAAGACATTATTTTATACATCATCGGTCAGATTGGAACAGCCGGAGCTACGGGATATGTCGTTGAATATGCCGGAAGTGCGATCCGCAATTTAAGTATGGAAGCGCGCATGACGATCTGCAACATGAGTATCGAAGCCGGAGCTCGTGCGGGGATGATCGCGCCTGATGAGAAAACATTTGAGTATTTAAAGGGCCGTGAATTTGCGCCCGCGGGCATAAATTGGGACAAAGCTGTCGCCTATTGGAAGACGTTACCCAGCGATCCAGGGGCTAAATTTGATAAAGTCCTCAAGATCAAAGCGGAAGATATCAAGCCGCAAGTGACGTGGGGAACAAGCCCGGGACAAGTCACATCCATTGAAGGTAGCGTGCCTGATCCGGAAAGTTTTAAGGATCCTGTGGATCGTACCGGAGCACGGAACGCCCTTAGCTACATGGATTTAAAACCTGGGACAAAAATGGCCGGCATTAAAATTGACAAGGTCTTTTTAGGGTCTTGTACCAACGGCCGCATCGAAGATTTACGTGCCGGTGCTGCGATCGTCAAAGGGAAGAAAGTCCATCCCAGTGTTCAGGCGATTGTTGTCCCCGGATCGGCTCGTGTTCGTGCTCAGGCAGAAAAAGAAGGGTTAGATAAAATTTTTATCGCGACCGGATTCGAATGGCGTTTTGCTGGGTGCTCAATGTGTTTAGGCATGAATGACGATCAGCTTAAGAAAGGCGAGCGTTGCGCATCCTCGAGCAATCGCAACTTTGAAGGCCGTCAAGGCCCGGGTGGGCGCACGCATTTAATGAGCCCAATCATGGTGGCGGTCGCGGCGATTGAGGGTAAGATTACGGACGTTAGGAAATATTTATAAAAAGTGATCAGTCGCCCGTCGCCAGTCGCCAGACTTAATGTCTGGTCACTGACGACCGGCGACTGGCGACTGAATATGCAACCCTTTACCAAACATACAGGAATTACGGCTCCCCTAGATCGTGTCAATGTTGATACGGACGCAATCGTCCCCAAACAATTCCTACGCAAAATCGAACGCACCGGGTTCGGTAAACATTTGTTCCACGAATGGCGTTATCTTGACTACGAGGGGACTAAAGAAAACCCTGATTTTGTTCTCAACAAAGAACCTTTTCGTAAAGCTACTGTTCTGTTGACCCGTGATAATTTTGGCTGCGGGTCGAGCCGTGAACACGCGCCGTGGGCTCTGTCGGATTATGGATTTCGCGTGATCGTGGCGCCTAGCTTCGCTGACATTTTTTATAACAATTGTGTCAAGAACGGTGTCCTTTTAGTGAAATTAGATTCGAGAGATATCGATCATTTATTTAAAGAAATTAATGCCAAGCCCGGGGCCCGATTATCCGCTGACTTGGAAAAACAGATTTTGTCGGGCCCCAATGGGCATGCTTACAAATTCAATATCAACCCTTTTTCCAAAACGTGTTTGCTTAAAGGGCTGGATCAAATCGGTTGGACACAGCAGTTTAACGATAAGATTCAGTCTTATGAAGAAAAGTTGAAAAAAGAAAAACCTTGGCTGGCGTAAATAATTCACAGTCCGTAGTTAGTAGTTCGGAGCAAAAACTACGAACCACGAACTACCAACCCATGACTTAAACAATGTCTAAACAATCCCTAAATCGAAAACATTCCTCCATCGTCGTTGACGGCACTGACCGCGCGCCTTCCCGCGCGATGCTGCGAGCCGTTGGCTTCTCGACTGAAGATTTTAAGAAATCTCAAGTCGGGATCGCTTCAACATGGAGCATGGTGACGCCCTGCAATATGCACATCGATAAATTGGCCCAACAAGCGTTACGCGGAGTGGATGAAAACGGCGGCAAGGGGGTTATGTTCGGGACGATCACCATTTCGGACGGAATTTCGATGGGGTTTGAAGGGATGAAATATTCTCTCGTGTCGCGCGAAGTCATTGCCGATTCGGTCGAAACCGTGATGGGCTGCGAAGGGTTTGATGGGTTAGTGGCCGTCGGCGGATGTGACAAAAATATGCCCGGATGCATCATTGCGATGGCGCGATTAAATCGTCCTTCTGTGTTTGTTTATGGGGGAACGATTCTGCCGGGCTGTTACAAAGGAAAAAATGTCGACATTGTTTCTGTCTTTGAAGCAGTGGGTGCGCATGCGAATAAGAGGATTAACGATCAAGAGTTGGAAGCCATTGAATCGTGCGCGATTCCCGGGCCCGGTTCTTGCGGCGGCATGTACACAGCCAATACCATGGCCAGCGCGATCGAAGCTTTAGGGATGAGCTTGCCGAATAGTTCGGCGCAGGCAGCGATTTCAGATGCAAAAAATCAAGACTGTTACAACGCCGGGAAAGCCGTCCTGAATTTAATTGAGAAAGGGATTGCGCCCCGAGACATTTTGACGAAGAAGGCTTTTGAAAATTCCATTACCGTGGTGACGGCGTTAGGTGGGTCGACGAATGCTGTCTTGCATTTGCTGGCCATTGCTCACGCGGCCAACGTGAAATTATCGATTGATGACTTTACGCGTATCGGCAAAAAGGTGCCGGTTTTGGCTGATTTAAAGCCCAGTGGCCGTTTTGTCATGGCCGAATTGGTGAATATCGGGGGAACAACTCCGTTAATGAAAATGCTTTTGGATAAAGGGCTGCTTCACGGTGATTGCCTGACCGTGACGAGCAAAACCGTCAGAGAAAATTTGGCCAATGTTCAACCGTATCCACAAGGTCAAGAAATCATTCGTCCCTTTAGCAATCCGATCAAAAAAGAAGGACACATAGTTATTCTCTATGGAAATTTAGCACGCACCGGAGCAGTCGCTAAAATTTCCGGAAAAGAAGGCAATGTTTTTACGGGAACGGCGATTGTGTTTGATTCGGAAGAAGCCGCGTTGAAAAAAATTTTAGATGGCACCGTTAAGAAGGGCCATGTTATTGTGATTCGTTATGAAGGCCCCAAAGGCGGGCCGGGAATGCGTGAGATGTTGGCGCCAACATCGGCGGTCATGGGCAAGGGGCTAGGCAAAGATGTCGCTCTCATCACTGATGGCCGTTTTTCCGGTGGAAGCCATGGATATGTTGTGGGGCACATCACGCCCGAAGCTTATGTTGGTGGGTTGATTGCCATTATCAAGAATGGCGATTCAATCACTATTGATGCCGTTAAGCGCGAACTTAATCTCAATGTCCCTAGTGCTGAAATTAAAAAACGGTTGAAACAATGGAAACAACCCAAACCGCGGTATACGAGAGGTGTTTTGGCAAAGTATATGAAATCAGTGACCTCAGCGGAATTAGGAGCGGTAACAGATTAGTCGCTCGTGGCTTGTCTCTAGTCGTTTGTTTGGCTAGAGACGAGAGATCCCCTGAAATCGCAAGGCGATTTCGGGGATTAAATCCTGGGAAGGCGAAGCCTTCCACGGGACCAGCGATAAGTGACTGAAAAATGGCTGGCAACACATTCGGACAAATCTTTAAAGTAACGACGTTTGGCGAGAGCCACGGGCCGGCCATTGGCGTCGTCATTGATGGTGTCCCTCCGGGCTTGGAGTTGACGGAAGCGGATATTCAATTCGAGCTAGACCGCCGCCGTCCGGGACAAAGCAAAATCACCACCCAGCGTCAGGAAACGGATAAAGTTGAAATTCTCTCCGGTGTCTTTGAAGGCAAAACAACCGGCACAGCCCTCGCCATGATCATCCGCAATCAGGACATGCGTCCTAAGGATTATTCCAATATCAAGAATCTTTTCCGTCCTGGTCACGCCGATTATACCTATTTTATGAAATACGGCATTCGCGATTATCAGGGGGGAGGACGATCTTCGGGGAGGGAAACCGCTTGTCGTGTTGCCGCTGGCGCTGTCGCTAAAAAGATTCTGGCGGATCATAACATTCGCATCGTTGCTTACACTCTCGCTGTCGGAGATATTCAAGCCAAAAAGAAAGATTATACGGTGATTGAGAAAAACATTGTGCGTGCGCCTGACCTCGAAGCTGCCAAACTGATGATTAAAAAAATTGAAGAAGCGCGCCTCAACTGTGATTCCATCGGCGGTGTTATCGAGGCTGTTATCCACGGGTGTCCGCCGGGATTAGGCGACCCTGTCTTTGATAAGCTCAACGCTCGTTTAGCTTATGCCTTGATGTCCATTGGAACAATCCGCGGCATCGAGTTTGGCACAGGGTTTGCCGCGACCCAAATGCATGGTTCCGAACACAACGACACATTTTACATGGATGACAAGCGCGTTCGTACGACCACTAATCATGCCGGGGGAATTTTAGGCGGAATCTCTAACGGCGAAGATATTATTCTGCGTGTCGCTGTTAAGCCGCCGTCTTCCATTGCCCAGAAGCAAAAAACCGTTTCCATGGATTTGAAAGATGCTGATATTGAAGTCAAGGGCCGTCACGATCCTTGCATTTGCCCGCGCGTTGTTCCCGTCGTTGAATCCATGATCGCGTTGACGTTGGTCGACGCATTGATGATACAGAAAACTATTGGTTCATAGTGTCAGGTTTCACCAGATTTTTTGTGGGTGCTCATAGATAATTTATTATGGCTTTTGAATTCCCCAAAGAAAACGAGTTTGAAACACCCGTCTCAGTAAACAATAAAGAATTGATTGGGTTACATACTTCTGCCTTAGAAAATTGCCTTAATACTCCCAAGCCAGACTGTTTTCTTAAATATCATGGGTTATTGACAATGTGCTTATTCCGCAAGGGATATTATTCTCAAGCTGTTTTAGTAGCTGAGAAGGGCTTGCAATTGTCATTTGAACTTTATGAAACGTTATATCCAGGCTCTCCAAATGGATATTTTGATAATTCGGTATCTGTTTTTGGTCATGAATACGTGTTGCTTTTATATGGAGGGAAGGCAAGCGAGAAGGTTAGGTCTCAGGAAGATTCCGCTGGTTTTTATGAACATTACGTAAAGAATGGTCATTGGGTACATAGTATTGTCCAGGCTGCAAAACGTGCGGCAAAAATATATAAAAAAATTGGCAATGATAATAAAGCAATTGATTGTCTCAAGCATGTTCTTGAAAATATACGTGTTTCCCCTGTCACTCAAGCTTACATTGAAAGTGAAATTGATAAATCAAAAAAGACTGACAATGATGATTGGGTAAGAGACCATACTATATTAATCAAGGGTTACAAGGAGTTTGCTAAGGCCGATGAATATCCGCTGTGTCTCTCAAGAATAGATTACGAACAGCCGGAACTGCAGGCATCTCATTACTTTTTAGCCAGGGATCTAAATGTCTTCAAAACTGAGAATTATTTTTGGTGGGCTATGCAAAGTTTACTTTATTATGAGGAGATATTTGCAGATATCCCAGAATATACATTCACAAATTACCAACAAATAAACGGTGCTCCCTCAGATTTCTTTAGTGGCGATAAATTTTATAAAAACAGGATGGAGATTTTAAAAGAAAAGAATCAAGGGTTGTTGAAGCTAAATCTGGGGTTAGAAATCAATTCCCGTTTTGAAGCATATAAGGATAAAAATATTAGGCATCTGGCGATTGATAAGATTACCAAAGAAGGGCTATTGGAATTGGTTAAAATCGTGCCTGTCAATATAATTGTATCAATCTGCGATAGAATCAATCGGGATAATTTAAGTAATCGCAGCGGCCTTCCAGACTTGATTGTTTATGATCGGCAATATAGATCTTTTCAGTTTGTTGAGGTTAAGAAAAAAGGTGAAAAACTCCGTCATCACCAAAAATTATGGCTGGATTTTTTGCGAAATAATAATGCTGATGTTGTTGTCTGTAGAGTTGTTTACGAGGGATGATTTTTATTGATATTTTAGGAATTTTTTATGAGAACAGCAAATTAATCGGCATTTCAATCTAATAGCATATGCCCCAACCTAAAATCATCCTCATCACCGGCACATCCAGCGGATTTGGCCTTCTCGCCGCCGCCCGTTTTGCCTCTCAAGGACATAAAGTCATCGCCACGATGCGGAATTTAGAAAAACAAAGTGGGCTTTTCAATGAAGTGAGCCGCCGGGGAGGAGAGGTGGATGTCCGCCAATTAGATGTGACGGACAAAGCATCGATCCAAAAAACGATCAAAGACGTCGCGCAGAAATATGGGTATATCGACGTGTTAATCAATAATGCCGGATATGGCATTGGCGGGGCGTTTGAAGACTTGACCGATGAAGAAATCCGTCAGCAGATGGAGACGAATTTTTTTGGTGTTCAGAATGTGACCCGCGCGGTGATCCCTCTGATGCGTCAACGCAAGTCAGGCAAAATTATTAATATTTCGAGCGTCGCCGGCTTCTCAACATCGCCTTGTTTTGGGGCGTATAATGTCAGCAAATGGGCGTTAGAGGCATTTAGCGAAAGCCTGCGGTACGAACTTAAATTTTTTGGGATTGATGTGCTCTTAATCGAGCCGGGGACATATAAAACTAAAGTTTTCTTTGAGAATGCCAGGTATGCCAAGGATTTCGATAATCCGCAAAGCCCTTATTATCCCATTTCGCAGCATTTAAAGAAAAAAGTGATGAATTATGTCAACGATTGTTATAATGACCCCGAAGAGATCGCCATTTTGGCTGAAAAACTCATCCACACTAAAAATCCGCCATTTCGTAATGTCCCGGATATTGAATCGCAGATCATGTATATTTTCCGCAAATTCCTCCCGTTTCGCCTTTACAGCTGGTTTGTCCGCAGGGCGTTATTCTCCGATCTTAAATTCCCAGGCTCGTTATAAAAAGATCCCCATGCGCTGGGATAAAAATTCTTCCATGCTCTTGCAGGTGAGGTAGGGATTTGTCTTTTTTTGAGAAGCGAGGGTGGCAAAGGGGGCCGGGCCATAATTGTGCCCCGGGTAAATCATCGTGGAATCAGGCATCTTCATGACAACATCGTAAAGAGAATAATACATCCGCTTAGGATCACTCCCGGGCAAGTCACAGCGCCCGCACCCATCAATAAACAGGGTGTCGCCGGCAATCAAAATATCATCATGCTTAAAGAGTTGGCACCCGGGGGAATGTCCCGGCGTGTGAAAGCATTCCCATTCAATATTCCCTGTCTTTAATTTTTCCCTGTCATTGACCTCGATGAGATTTTTAACACGTGGTTTTAAAATGCCCAACTCATGTTTAGAGATGTACACAGGGACGGGATGGCGTTTGACCATTTGTGCAACACCGTTGGTGTGATCCGGATGGCCGTGCGTCAGAAAAACAGCCGTAATTTTATAGCCATTTTTCTTGGCTTCGCCACACAGATAATCGACATCCCACGATGGATCAACAACAGCAATTTCTTTAGTGCGTTCGTCACCAATGAAATACTGAAAATTTTCCATCGGGCCAATTTCCATTTGCTTGAAAATAACGTTGGGAGGTAATTTCATCCTAATTTTCCTTTTCTCAATACAATAGATGAAATTGGAATCGTACTTGTTTTCTCTAATATTATAATGAAAACAAGTCTATTGGTTTATTATACAAAAAATTAATCCCGTTGCAAAAGGGATTCTTTGCCTTGGCAAACGAGCCTCTTGACACCCATTGTCAGATGTTTATAATAAAATACTTAGGTTGTCCGACAATTACAAGGAGTCCATTTATGGCTTTGTTAGAATCAATCCTGATCCCTTTAGGCGCTCCGATGCCCAACTTTAAACTTAAAGACCCTTTTGGTAAAGAATGTGAGGGGGGGGAACTTTACGGCGATCGTGGGTTATTAGTCATTTTTACTTGTAATCACTGTCCTTATGCGATTGCTGTCTGGCCAAGAGTCGTGCGTCTAGCTAAATACGCGCAGGGCATGCGAATTAACACGGTCGCTATCAACCCCAATATCCATCCCGATTATCCGGATGATTCTTCGGAGAACATGAAGAAAAAAATTAAAGAATTAGAGGTCGATTTTCCCTACTTAGTTGATGAATCTCAAAAAACGGCCAAATCGTTCAAAGCCCAATGCACTCCAGATATCTACTTGTTTGATAAAAATAAAAAACTCGTGTATCATGGCCGTATCGATGACAATTGGCAGGACGAAAGTAAGGTGACTCGTGAAGAATTAAAAGAAGCAATGAACGCGTACGTGTCCGGCCTGGAGGTTTCTAAAAAGCAGTACCCATCGATGGGCTGTTCGATTAAATGGCTTAAGGCCAAAGCCATCTAGACTTCAAGCGGGGGGCGCAATGCCCCCCTGATTTTCTTCTCTAAGCAGCGTTTCCTAAAAAATTGAATGAGGGGTTGACTTCTACTTCATAGATGATACACTGTCTCATAATTGACCAAGGGAGGCTTTTTGTGTCTAAACTAGCCCAGGAAAAAGAAAAGTTTGTGCGTTATCTTAATAAAACAGGGGTAACCCTAACACATGGACGTCAAACCGTTTTTGACGAGGCCATGAAAGCGCACGGTCATTTTGCCCCGGAAGAACTCGTTAAACAATGCCAAAGTCATCATCGCAGAGTTTCCCGGGCCACGGTGTACCGCGGGCTCAATGAGTTGTTGGAGGCGGGCCTTATCCGCAAAACAGCGTTCGGGGAAAAGCACCAGCATTTTGAGCATATCTATGATGAAAAACCGCATCATCATGCCCGGTGTATCCGTTGCGGCATCATGATCGAATTCCCGGACCTCAAAGAAGATAAAGTGTACACGCCTCTCTTGGAACAACAAAAGTTTAAAATCCTAGGACACGAAATGCATTTTTACGGAATCTGCAAAAACTGCCAAAGTGGGAAATGACGAATTCTAAATTAAATCCAACAAATTCCCACTCTTCATCCGGATGGAGAAGAGAGCGGAGAGCGCCAAGCCTTCCGGAGGTTTTTTCCTCCATTAAGGTGCCAGTTAATGCCGGTGTTTGGCGCAAAATTTTGGCTTTTGCCGGGCCAGGATTGATGGTCGCCGTCGGATACATGGACCCGGGCAACTGGGCCACTGACTTAGCCGGCGGAGCCAAATATGGCTATACACTCATATCCGTCATTCTTATTTCTAACTTCATGGCCATGCTTCTGCAGCATCTTTCCTTAAAGTTAGGAATCGTGACCAACCGTGATTTGGCCCAGGCTTGTCGGGACCATTTTTCAACACCCATGGTTTATTTTCTTTGGATCCTCTGCGAGATCGCCATCGCGGCCTGTGATTTAGCCGAAGTCCTTGGCTCAGCCATTGCGCTGAACCTTCTTTTTAATATTCCCCTGGTTGTTGGTGTGGTCATCACAGCATTGGATGTTTTAGTTGTGCTCTTGCTCCAAAACAGGGGGTTCAGGATCCTCGAATGCATCGTGGCCAGCCTTATTTTTATTATCGGCGGATGCTTTGCCTACGAAATGGCGATTTCGCATCCTTCCATTGCCGGCATCGTGGGCAATCTTTTACCCAAAGCAGAAATTATGATGAACCCTGATATGCTTTACATCGCGATCGGGATCCTTGGCGCGACCGTTATGCCGCATAATCTTTATCTTCATTCCAGTATCGTCCAGACCCGGGCGTACGCACAAACGGAAAGCGGGAAAAAAATGGCCGTTCGGTATGCAACGTTTGACTCAACAGCGGCTTTGCTTTGTGCGTTCTTTATTAACGCGGCAATTCTCATATTAAGCGCGGCCACTTTTCACGGGACTCAATATGAACATGTTGCCGACATCAATGATGCTTATCATTTGTTAAGCCCTGTCTTGGGTGTTCCGTTCGCCGGGACTTTATTTGCCATCGCCCTATTAGCTTCGGGACAAAATTCCACATTAACGGGGACGCTGGCCGGACAAATCGTCATGGAAGGATTCCTGAACATCCGTTTAAGGCCGTGGATGCGCCGGTTAATTACGCGTTTAGTGGCGATCATTCCGGCAGTCATTGTAGCAGGCCTTTATGGAGAGAAGGGAGTGGGGAACCTATTGATTTTAAGCCAAGTCATTTTATCACTGCAACTAAGTTTTGCCGTTGTTCCTTTGGTTTTCTTTACCAGCGACAAAAGAAAAATGGGAAGTTTTGCTAATCCTTCTTGGCTCAAATGGCTGGCCTGGGGGGTCACAGCTATTATTGTTGCGTTAAATGTTTTTCTGTTGATTCAAACAGTATTAAATTATTCCCAAAAGTAGATAAATCCAATATAATAAACCCATGTATAAGAAAATTTTGATCCCTTTAGATAATTCACCAGCCGATAAGGCCATCCTTGAGCACATTCAACCATTAGCCAAGCTAATGAAGCCAACCCTCGTTTTGATCCATGTTGCAGATGGGTACGGCGCCCGTTTTCAAAAACAATTGAATTTACAAGATTCAGAGGAAATTAAGCAAGATAGTAAGTACCTTGAATCCGTCAAGGAAACGCTTCTTCAGCAAGGATTTACCGTGATCACCCATTTAGGGAGAGGAGAGCCCTCCTCATATATTCTTCGTATTGCCAAGAGAGAATCATGCGACCTGATTGCGATGGCCACGCACGGGCATCGATTTATCAAGGATTTGATTTTAGGAAGTGTCGCTGAAAATATCCGTCATCGAACCGATATTCCCATCTTAATGGTCCGCGCTCATCCTACGATTAAGAAATGATTTCCCGCTGAACCTTCCTGACATTCTGGCCAAAGAATAATTTTGCCTATTGCAAAACACCGCTTCCCCTTTATAATTAAGCATATGTACTTGTTTTCCTTAAATTCTAGAGGTAACAAGTACGCTCCCATTTTCATCTGGGATAAAGCCCCGCCGTTGGCGGGGCAGGGAGAAATGGGATGCAATTTATTAACTGTCTTTCAAAACAAACAGAGATTGCCGGAATCGTTGATGAACTTGCATCTCAGGTCCAGGGTCATTATGATTTTGGCATTCTATTCATTTCGCACAAAAATCGTGCGTTTATCCAAGAATTGATCCAATCGTTAGCGCTGAGAATACAAATCAAGACACTTTTAGGCTGCAGTTGTGCTGGCATCATCTCGACGCGAGAAGAGGTTGAGGCCCAACCGGCAACATCGCTGATTTTAGCCAATCTCCCAGGCGTGAAGATAAAGCCGTTTGCTTTAAGCAATCATCAGCTGGAAAATTTAATGACGACTAATGATTGGTATGAATTTTTTGAAATTTATCCCAACGAACATCCTAATTTTCTTATTTTGCCGGACCCATTTTCTTCAGAAATTCCCGCGTTTTTGCAAAGACTGAATCAAGCGTATCCCCAAAGCCCCATCGTGGGGGGATTGGCAAGTGCCGCCGCACAACCTAAGGAAAACTCGTTGATCTTTAACCGAGAAATTTTTGACGAGGGGCTGGTCGGGGTCGCCTTGACAGGGGATATCCGGATGAGAACAATTGTTTCCCAGGGATGTAAACCAATCGGTGAAACATATATCATTACGAAGGCCGAAGAAAATGTCATTTACGAACTCGCCGGACAGCCGCTATTGACAGTACTGAAGAAAGTCTTAGAGGGTTTATCAGCGCGCGATCAATTATTAGCCCAGCAATCTCTTTTTGTCGGCATGGCCATGGATGAATATAAGCATACGTATAAAAGAGGAGATTTTCTGATCCGGGGATTTTGGGGCATTGATCCACAGAGCGGTGCAGGGATTGTCGGCGACTACGTCAAATCGGGGCAAACAGTTCAATTTCACTTGCGCGACGCGGGTGCCGCGACAGAGGACCTCAACGAACTTTTAACATCTAACAAATTCCACGAAGATAAAGAAAAACCGAAAGGGGCATTGGTTTTTTCTTGCAATGGCCGGGGAGAAAATCTTTTCCAGAAGAAAAATCACGACATTGACATTATTCAGCAACATATCGGGCCTGTGCCGGCGGCCGGATTTTTCTGCGCCGGTGAAATCGGGCCCATCGCTGGGATTAATCATCTCCATGGGTTTACAGACAGTATTGCATTGTTCTATCCATCTTCAACAACACCATCGCCCAATTGACGGATATCAACCTATTGTGCTATATTATAAGTAGATAAAGGACTTATATGGAAACATCAAGAACATCACAATCGCAAAAACTGACTCCTGTGATCCATTTGACCTCGGCTGCCGTCGAAAAAATCAAAAACATGCGGCAAAAAGAGGGCAAGGAAGATTTTTGCCTGCGTATCGGTGTTGTCACCGGCGGATGCGCTGGCTTGTCGTATGATCTCCGCCTTCAAAAAAAGCCGTATGATAATGACATCATCTTCGATCAAGATGGCCTCACCATTGTCATCAATCCGGAAAGCGTGTCTTTTTTACAAGGAACGGAAATTCATTATGTTGACACGCTCAAAGAGAGTGGGTTCCAATACAAGAATCCCAATGCTTCCAGCAGCTGTGGTTGCGGCACATCATTCAGTTAAATCCTGCGCACATTCACATTGCTTTCGCTCTGCACTTATACTATAATGACCTCTAATTATGATCACTCTCTCGACTGAAAAGAATTCCCAGGCATTTTCTCGAGCCAACATCCATCAGTTAGATTTGAGTTTCCAGCCGTTTAAAGGATCCCGTAAAATTTACATCAATGGGAAGACATTCCCTTTTCTTAAAATCCCTTTTCGTCGTGTTGAACTGTCTTCCACAGAAGAAAAACATAAAACCATCGCTAACGAGCCGATCGATCTTTATGACACCTCCGGCCCTTACATGGACCCCGCTGTCCCCATCAATATAAGTGAAGGCTTGCCAAAATTGCGTCAATCTTGGATTTTAGAGAGAGGAGACGTGCAGAAACTTGGCAAGTCGACATCCCATTTTCGTCAAATTCGTGAAATCGACAAGCAATTAGACAGCATTCGATTCCCCCAAATGTGTAAGCCTTTACAGGCAAAAGCAGGAAAGAATGTGACCCAAATGCATTACGCCCGTCAAGGGATCATCACACCGGAAATGGAATTTATTGCGATCCGCGAAGGGGTAGCGCCAGAATTTGTCCGCGATGAAGTGGCGCGTGGGCGAGCGATTATTCCCAATAATATTAACCACCCGGAAAGCGAACCGATGATCATTGGGCGCAACTTCCTTGTTAAGATTAATGCCAATATTGGTAACTCTGCCATCTCATCCAGCATCGCCGAAGAAGTGGAAAAAATGACCTGGGCGATTCGTTGGGGGGGAGACACAGTCATGGATTTGTCGACGGGGGAAAATATCCATGAAACCCGCGAATGGATCATCCGTAATTCGCCTGTTCCGATTGGGACAGTGCCAATTTATCAGGCTTTGGAAAAAGTGAATGGAAAAGCTGAAGAACTCACTTGGGAGATTTATCGCGACACGTTGATCGAGCAAGCCGAACAAGGCGTTGATTATTTCACCGTCCATGCGGGGGTTCTTTTACGTTATATTCCGTTGACCGCCAAGCGCCTGACGGGGATTGTGTCGCGCGGCGGATCCATCATGGCGAAGTGGTGTTTGTCCCATCATAAAGAAAGTTTTCTTTATACGCATTTTGAAGATATTTGCGAAATTATGAAACAATATGATGTGTCGTTTTCGTTGGGCGACGGGTTGCGTCCCGGAAGCATTGCCGATGCCAACGATAAAGCCCAATTTGCCGAATTGGAAACACTCGGAGAATTGACCAAAATCGCCTGGAAACATGATGTGCAAACGATGATTGAAGGCCCGGGACATGTCCCGATGCATTTGATCAAAGAGAATATGGATAAACAATTGAAAATTTGCCACGAAGCGCCGTTTTATACGCTGGGGCCTTTGACCACCGACATTGCCCCTGGCTACGATCACATAACATCCGCCATTGGCGCGGCCATGATCGGTTGGTTTGGCACAGCCATGCTTTGTTATGTCACACCCAAAGAACATTTAGGCTTGCCGAATAAAAAAGATGTTAAAGAAGGGATCATTGCTTACAAAATTGCCGCCCATGCCGCGGATTTAGCCAAAGGCCACAAGCAAGCGAGAATTTGGGACGATGCATTGTCCAAGGCGCGCTTCGAATTTCGTTGGCATGATCAATTCCATTTAGCGCTTGATCCTGAGACAGCAGAAGAATATCATGACGAAACACTTCCTGCCGACGGTGCTAAAGTCGCACATTTTTGTTCGATGTGCGGCCCGCATTTTTGCTCGATGAAAATCACGCAAGATGTCCGGGACTACGCCGCCCAACAAGGCGTGAGCGAAGAGAAAGCTATCGAACAAGGATTGGAAGATAAAGCCCAAGAATTCCGCGATCAAGGCGTTTCGTCTCCTAGCCATCCGGTAAACAATTTATTTAAATAATATGGTTTTAAAAAAGAGAATTTTATTTTTAGGAATATTAGCTTTTGCTCTTATTCCTGTAACCGTTAAGGCAGACAATTCTCCACTTCGCCATAATAGGGTCGAAACACTTATTGGCACGATTGAAGGCAAGGCCCGCAACATTCTTTTGATCTATGACGAACGCGAAAAGGTCTCTGAGCGGTTCGTGTTTTTGCGGACTGACCAAGAGCGGTGGCAAAAAGGGGATCGAGTGCGGGTTTATTACCGCCCCAGAGACATGTTGATTACAAACATTAAAAAAATGCGGCATGTTGAACGAAAAAAGGAGCAAAACGCGGGGGTCATTTTTAACGCAGACGATAAGTAGAGGGGAAATCTCCTTAAAGACGATTTTCGTCAAAGCCCTTGCAGTTTAGCTGTTTCGGTATATAATTTCATTTGTATTACAAATTCTGAATTCTAACCAACCAGAGAGATGCCTTTCTGGTTTTTTATTTGACCTATGGGGATCCGAAAAACTCTTAAAAATATTTTTGTCGGCAAAGCGCGCAACCTGGAAGATCGTAACATCTTTCAACATATCTCCTTGATCGCGCTATTTGCCTGGGTTGGCTTAGGCGCTGATGGGTTATCCTCATCCTGTTACGGGCCCGAACAAGCTTTTATTGCGTTAGGGGAGCACAAATTTTTAGGAATTTTCGTCGCGATTTTAACGGCGTTAACCGTCTTTCTAATTAGCGCCAGCTATGAACAAATTATCGAATTATTCCCTACCGGAGGGGGAGGGTATTTGGTGGCCAGCAAGCTCATCAACCCCACGGTCGGCATGGTCGCGGGTTGTGCGCTTCTGATTGATTTCGTGTTAACGATCGCCATCTCCGTCGCCAGTGGAACGGACGCCATTTTTAGTTTCCTCCCGGCTGGATGGCTAGAATATCGGCTTGACTTTGCGTTGTTGGGTGTTTTTGGTCTCATGCTTTTGAACATGCGCGGAGTGAAAGAGTCCGTTATCCCTTTGGTCCCTCTTTTTCTGACCTTTCTTGTGACCCACTCGTTTACAATTATTTATTCATTAGCCACGCATGTGGATCAACTTCCTCAAATTATTAATTCCAGCATGGGTGACATCGAAAATACACGATCGCAAATCGGTTTATTCGGTGTTCTTTTTATTATTTTACGCGCCTACAGCTTGGGTGCTGGTACGTTCACTGGGATTGAAGCCGTTAGTAATGGGTTATCGATTTTAAGGGAACCAAGAGAACAAACAGGCAAGTTGACCATGCGCTACATGTCTTTTTCCTTGGCCTTTACGGTAGCCGGGTTAATGTTGGCTTATTTGCTTTTTGATATTGGGTCTCAGCCCACCAAGACGTTAAATGCCGTATTATTCGAAAATATGACGGCTTTTTGGCCTGTTCCATGGGGGCAGACATTTGTATTGGTAACATTAGTTTCGGAAGCAATGCTTCTTCTTGTCGCAGCTCAAGCCGGTTTCTTGGGAGGCCCCGCTGTTTTGGCAAACATGGCGCTCGACCGCTGGATGCCTTCACGCTTCTCTAGTTTAAGCGACAGGCTTGTCACTCAAAATGGGGTCATTCTTATGGGGTTAGCGGCATTGATCACTGTTGCGGCAACTCAAGGCTCTGTCCATTTATTAGTCGTTTTATACAGTATTAACGTTTTTATCACGTTTTGTTTATCTCAGACAGGGATGGTCCGACATTGGTGGAGCGTACGAAATGAAGAGAAACGATGGCTTCAAAAAATTTTGATCAATGGGCTCGGGCTTTTATTGACAACATTTATTCTCATCTCTGTCATCGTCCTTAAATTCAATCAGGGAGGCTGGATTACGCTTTTGTTGACGAGTTTCTTAGTCCTCATCGCGATTCTGATCCGAAGGCATTACAGGTTTACGCTAAAGATGCTACGGCGTCTTAATCCTTTGGTGGAAACGGCTTGGGCCACCATCAATAAAGCTCCGGATAAAGAGCCTGCGATGGAACCGGGAGCCAAAACGGCTGTCATCTTAGTCAATGGATTTAACGGCTTAGGGTTGCACACATTGATGGCGGTTATCCGCATGTTTGGGAAAGAATTTAAAAATATTATTTTTCTCCAAATCGGCGTCATTAATGCCGGTAACTTTAAAGGAATCAAGGAAGTTGACCATTTAAAATCGGCTGTTAAAAAAGATTTAACCAGGTATGTCACATTCATGAAAAATAATGGCTATTACGCGGAAGGCTGCTGCCGGATCGGGACAGAGGTGACGGAAGAAGTAGAGATTTTAGCTGATGAAGTGAATCATCGTTTCCCGGGGGCTGTGTTTTTTAGCGGACAATTGGTGTTCCCCCAAGAAACGTTTGCGGACCGCCTGCTCCATAACTACACGGTTTTTTCCATCCAGCGCCGTCTACACCAAAAAGGGATCCCCTTTATCATTTTGCCGATTCGCGTCTAGTGAAAATATCGTCATTCGTTAAAGATTAACGATCGGCTTCAGTCAATGTCTTAAATTTATCGTTGTATAAAACGTTAAACTTGAACGAAAGACGCGACGCGGGCTTCGTAGACATCCAACCATTAACTCTTTAGATGAAAACAGCGGCTAGGGAAGACGTTGGTTGCGGGAAAAGATCGGCGTGCTGCGCGACAAATTGGTTGAGGTTTTCTTTGAATTCTTGTAATTCCTGCAGGGCTTTTTGACGGAATTCTTCCGTTTCTTCCACCATGATGGGATATAACCCGCGATAGTATTCAATGCCTTCCAGCATATTTTTACGAAATTCTTGCAATGATGCTTTTTGTTTTTCCGTCGGCTCGAAAGAAGCTTTTTTAACATCGTCCATAAAGTATTCCGCATACATTTTGAGCTCTTTGATGAACATGTGGGGGCGGTACGTAGAATTTAACAGATTAATCCGGCCGTAAATATGATCGACCATTTCTTTGAAAGTCGAAATCTTGGAAAAATAAGCCAGATTAGGGCCGGGGCAAATAGCTGTAAATTTCTTAACGCCTTCTTTAACCATGTTATTTTTAATCAACGCCGGCTCACCCAGATCATTACAGAGACAAGCTTTTTTGACGATTTGATCAAAGCGGTCTTTAAAGATATTCGGAGGGAGATTCAGTGTTTTGAGTTGGTCTATTTTTAGCTTTTGATATTGCCGAGAAGCGGTGCAGATCGGCTGAGCGGTAAATTCCGTGTTGGACACCAAGTGGCTTTTAGGGCAAGCGCTGCCCGGCCGGCCGGCTTGCACGCGGCGTTCTTTTTCCACGTCGCTGGAGTTGCCGCGTAAATTATTAAAACGGACACCCAAGGGGGACACATCGCTCATGTACAAATCATTTTCTGTGGCCGCGGCAAGTTTTTTCAGCGTCGCATCATCCACATTGGTCACTTCCGGGACAAGGAGGAAGGGGGTCGCCCATCCGGTGCCATCAAGTCCATAAAATTCCAAAAGAAATCTTTGTTCTTTAACGGTCCCAATGCCGCCTTGAGCGGTGATGCGCACATCATGGGGCTTGGCAAATGTTGGCCGCTGACGGGCCTTTAACGCTTCATTGTAAATCTGATGTAAATTTTCAATGAGTTCATTTTTCTTTTGTTTGAATTCTTCCATGATGGGCCCCATCAAAAACCCATCGGACGGGAAGACGTGCCCGCCGCAATTCAAGCCAGATTCGATTCGAAACTCGGAAATCCACAATCCTTTTTTGGCAAAAAACTTTCCTTGAATAATCGACGAACGATAATCAGTAACCTTCAGAATAATTTTCTTCTTGATAAACCCTGTGGCATCGGCATAAAAATCTTTAAATTTTTCGGCATAGCTGTAAAGACGGCGGTTGATCCCGGCAGAGAAAACGATCGCTGAAGTTAATGAGCTTTGAGCATACCCACGCAACGCCGAAAGTGCATCGGAAAATTCGTCCGGCAAGGGCTGATTCTTTTTATCAAATACATTGCGGTCCAGCTTGGTCATAATGTTAACGTTGATATCCCCGGCGTGAATCGAGGCGCGCAATTCGTCTTGGATCGTTTTCTTGCGTTGAGGATTATTTTCAGCGAGCATTTCTTGGTAACGAATTCTTAAGGGAGAGGCATCTTCCAGCAATTCAAAATATTTGGTGATTTCTGACCCGGGATCGAAAGGAGATGACTTTAGCGCCGCAAAATCCTTGCAGACAATGTGGTCAACTAAGTCTAAATAAGCTGTAATACGGCGGGCACGAAAATCATTTTCATACTTGGTGATTGGAATGTAGGGTTCGCCTGTCTTTTCAGTGTAGAGCTTGCGCATGTCCTCAATCAGGGCATCGTCGACCAAGGAAATAACGGAAGAAATTCCATATTTGGCGACTTTGATGGGTGTATCGATGGAAAAAGCAGTCCCCATGACAGGGATATGAAAAGAATGGATATTCTTAGACATAACTCTCCTATAAGTACTTATAATATAATACTTTTAAGGGTTAGGCGCAAGTTAATTATCGTTAATTAGGAGAGCTTAACTAAACTATTGATTTTATTAAGGTTCTGTATTAGAATAGGCCGTTTCATAAAAAATTGACTTCTATGGATAACCATTTTTACGCAAAATTAGCCGCTCAAAGCATCGCTGGAGAAGCCGCTTCCTTAGAGGACGCGCGCGCCATCCTGACGTCTCCCAAAGTCGAACTCTTACCTCTTTTAAATGCTGCTTTTGACGTTCGCCAAAAATTCACCGGCAAGGCCGTCAAAATCCACATCATTAATAACGCTCAAAACGGGAACTGCCGCGAAGATTGCCATTATTGCGCCCAGGCCAAAACATCAACGACTGATATTGAAGATTATCCCTTAAAACCCGATGATGAAATTTTAGCCGAAGCCAAAAACGCCTACGAAAAAGGGGCGTTTCGTTACTGCATGGTTTTTGCTGGCCGAGGGCCGTCGATGAGCCGTGTGGAACATTTAGCACGATTGATCCGGTTGATCAAATCAACATACAATATCCAGATTTGCGTTTCGTGCGGCCTTCTCAATGCCGACAAAGCCAAACTGCTAAAAAAAGCGGGGCTCGATCGATTGAATCATAACCTTAACACATCACGTGAACATTATCCCGAAATTTGCACAACCCACACCTACGATGATCGATTAACCACATTGCAGGCTGCCCGTCGAGAAGGGATCAAACTTTGTTCAGGGATGATTGTGGGGATGGAAGAGACAACAGATGATGTCATTGAGGTGGCGATGACATTGCGTGAATTGAAAGTCGAATCAATCCCTGTCAATTTTCTGATTCCGATTACCGGGAGCAAAATGAATTTTGTCCCGGATTTAACACCGCAATATTGCCTGCGCGTGTTGTGCCTGTTTCGGGTTTTGAACCCGAGAGCCGAGATTCGCGTGGCCGCGGGCCGGGAAATCCATTTGCGCAGCATGGAAGTCATGGCATTGTATCCGGCCAATTCACTCTTTTTAGACGGCTATTTAAATACGAAGGGAGAGGATCGTTTACGGACCCTTCAAATGATCCGCGATGCGGGGTTTACGGTTGAATCCGATCACCCGCTTGAAGAACTGATTGACAATGAAAAATCCTCTCTTTCAGCGGCCACCCCTAACACATCCTGCGGTTGCCAACAGGTTGAAATGAAAGACATTAACGACCTTCGCCCTGCCCTGAACCAACCTTCAAAATAACCCAGAATTTTAAAATTCTTATTGCGCTGGTCCGCCAAGGTGTTAATATATTTATTCATGTATTAAACTAACCGCAATTACCATATACTAGATTAGAAGGTGCAAAATGTCTGTCGAAAAATGCCATGTCTCACGTTTTGAACTACTTATGGATGCCGGCTTCGGCGCCCAAAAAGCCGGGGATATCCTGATCCGGGGGTTTGCCCACACCGGACGCTATGTTTACATTGAACCGATGTTCCCTGCGGAGATCAGCCCGCCGATTCGGACACGTGCAGCCCTTTCCGGGGTCATTGTCCGTGTTGCCGACTTTGATTTAAAAAATATTGGGAACAATACAGATATTATTGTTGCCCAACACGAAATTGTTCTCGACCGTCGATTGGATGATGCAGAGCACAATCCCAAATGCCGTGTTCTGTTGGACATGGGAGACAAAAAGGCGAACGAAGAAGCGTACGAAAATGCGTGTAAACGCCTGGCAAAATTAGGATTAACAGTCTTCCCTTTTGATATCACCGAAAAAGCAATAGCGGTGATCAAGTCATTGTCCGGAAAAGGGAAAAACATGTATTATATCGGGATGCTGAGCGCGATTTACAATGTCGCTGAAGAAGTCATGCTCACCGAGATCAAAGCCATGTTCGGGGAAAAACTGGAAGAAGATATCCTGAATAAAAATATCGAAATTTTTCATTGCGGGTACGATTATGCGAAAATTCATGTTCCATTTTCTTTTTTAATCGACGAAAAGTATCCGGCGAAGGAAGAAAGGATCTTGATCGATGGAAATGCAGCCCTTAGCATGGGCATCATCAATGCCGGCATCAAGCTCGTTTCCGGATATCCGATTACACCGGCTTCGTCGATCCTTCACACGTTAGCCAAAACATTTCCCTCCTTCGGGGGTGTTGTCCACCAGGCGGAAGACGAAATTTCGGCGATCGGAACCGCGATCGGATCTTATTTCGGCGGCGTGCCGGCGTTAACCGCGACGTCGGGGCCAGGTCTTTCCCTGAAGCAAGAATTTATCGGTTACGCCTCAGTCGCGGAAATCCCCCTGATTGTCGTGGATGTCCAGCGTTCCGGCCCTTCGACGGGGATGCCGACGAAAACGGAACAATCGGATTTGCCCGCGGCCGTGTACGGTTCGCACGGTGATCACACCAAAGTCGTCATCGGCGTGGGGAATGTGCTGGATTGTTATTATGCGCCTGCATTAGCCCGCTATTTGGCTGAAAAATTACGCCTGCCTGTTTTTATCATGAGCGACTTTAACATGGCGAACAGTTATAAAATCATTAAAAAACCGCCGGTCGCGAACATGAAAACAGCCGATGATATCCCCGATTACATTCTCAATCATTTTTGGATCAATCGTTTGCCGGATAAGATTGAAATGGTCCGAACAGAACAAGCGGTCCCCGGGACCCCCGGTAAAATGCGCCGCGTCACCGGGCTGAATACGGACTCCACTGGAACCGTCAATTATTTCGCGGAAACAAATCAACGATCGCACGCCGTGCGTAATGAAAAAATCCATCACGTCCAGCGCTGCTTAAAAGAACCGGAACTGTTCGGAAAAGTCAAAGAAGGCGACTTGTTAGTCGTCGGGTGGGGAACGATGCGCGGGCCGATTGCGGAAGCGGTCCATGCCTGCCAAGACCAAGGATTGTCCGTCGGCGGGATGTGTTTCCGGATTATTTACCCCATGCCTCTTATCTTAAATGATATTTTTAGGCGTTTTAAAAAAGTCGTGACCGTTGAAATGGCTTACGGAGACGCGTACAAACGAACACCTCTGGCCATGTTTTTACGTACAAAAACTTTGGTGGACGTTAACCCCATGGTTTGCCGTGCCACTGGCCGGCCGATTTCTCCCTTGACCATCCGGGAACGAATTAAAGAGACGATTAAGGAAATGGGAAAAACGTAAATATTGATTTTGAGTTGACGAAGCCCGTGTCGTTCAACGTAAAACGAAGCGGGCATCGTCAACATTGAACGAATGACGGAAGGAGCAACATGTCTAGCGAAACTGATCAACAATTACCAGCCGGAGCTCCAGCTCCGCTGACCATTAAAGAATTAAATACAGAAAATCCGCGGTGGTGCGCGGGTTGCGGGGACTTTAGCATCATCATGGCGGTCAAGCGCTTTATGGTGAACAAACAACTCCCGCCCCACATGACCGTCAATGTCTCGGGCATCGGATGCTCAGGCCGCGCGCCGTTTTACATCAATGCGTACGGTGTCCACGCGATCCACGGCCGGGCGATTCCGGTGGCGTTAGGATTGCGTTTAGCCCGCCCTGATTTAAACATTTTCATCCATTCCGGCGACGGGGATGCCTTAAGTATCGGCGGCAACCACTTGATCCACGGGATCAACAAGAATTTCAAATGCGTTTTTATCATGTACGACAATGAGCTTTACGCCCTGACCAAAAGCCAGACGTCTCCGACGACGCGTAAAGGTCATAAAACCAATACCCAGCCAACAGGAACGTATTTGGACCCGATTATCCCGACGAGTTTAGCCATCGGGGTGGGGGGGTCTTTTGTGGCGAGCACTGCCGATTGGATGCCGGATCATTTGGTCAAGACCCTTGAAGCGGCGTTTGCGCATCCGGGATTTGCGTTTGTGCACGTGTCGCAGCGCTGCCCGCATTTTGACCCTGACAATTTTGACCACAAAACATCGGCTTGGTTTTCATTTTTAACGCATGAAAAAGGAATCCCGCCGGATAGCCGGTTAGCCGACAAAACGGAAGTTGTTCAGCATGATCCCAGCAACAAAGAAGATGCCTTTAAATACGCGAGCAGCCAGCGAACGTATTTTGGATTATTTTATCAAAATCCAAATAAACCGCGTTACGACGAAATCCTACAAAACTTAATCAAACAGGCACCAGCCACAACGCTGGAAAGCATGTTTGAAGAGTTTAAAATATAAAAAAAGAAAACTCTAAACTCAAAATTCCTGCCGGCACCGTCCTGGCACGGGGCAGGCAAAATTCAAAATCTAAAGTATTGTGTGTTTTGAGTTTTGTATTTTGAGTTTGTTTAGGGTTTAGAGTTTAGGATTTTTATGGAAAACTTAATCATTATTGGTTCCGGCCCTGCAGCGCACACGGCCGCGATTTACGCCGGGCGAGCTAAACTTAATCCCCTGATGTTTGAAGGATTTAACGCCGGAGGAGTTGCCGCCGGCGGCCAGCTCACCACGACAACGGAAGTCGAAAACTATCCGGGATTTCCCGAAGGCATTTCCGGCCCGAAGTTGATGGTCAAAATGCGCGAGCAGTCCGTTAAATGCGGGGCACGCATCGAAACGGTGACGATTGATAAAGTCGATCTTTCCAAACGGCCTTTCAAGGTGTTTGCTGGTTCCAAAACGCTCGAAACAAAAGCCCTTATCCTTGCCACAGGAGCCACGGCTAAACGCCTTAACATCCCAGGAGAAGAAAAACTTTGGCAAAAAGGCGTGTCAGCCTGCGCTGTTTGCGACGGAGCGCTGCCGATTTTTCGTAATAAAGTCCTCGTTGTCATCGGTGGGGGAGATACGGCGGTGGAAGAATCAACGTTTTTAACGAAATACGGCAGTAAAGTCGTTGTCTTGGTCCGCCGGGATGTTTTGCGCGCGTCCAAGGCCATGCAGGAACGAATGAAACAAAATCCCAAACTTGAAATCATGTGGAACACGGAAGCCAAAGAAATTTCCGGGAATAAAAGCGTAGAGGCCGTCAAAATCATCAATAATAAAACAAAAAAAGAAACCACGGTTGCCGCCGGCGGCTTGTTTTACGCAATCGGCCACACTCCCAACACAGCTTTCCTCAATGGCCAGCTCGAATTAGACGAGACCGGCTACATCAAAACCAATTCCGGAACGACCTACACAAGCGTTGAAGGCGTTTTTGCCGCCGGCGATGTGCAGGACAAACGTTACCGCCAAGCCGTCACCGCGGCCGGAACAGGTTGCATGGCCGCCTTGGAAGCGGAGAAGTTCCTTTCGGAGCATTCTTCCTAACCCTAACAACCCCTTTGGTTTTTAAGCCGCCGTGTAATTTACTTTGCCAATTTTTCCGTCTTATGTTAAGATGGGGCAATATTATAATATAAATATTAATAAGATGATCTCTGCCCAACAAACCAATTTACCTTACGCCAAAGCCGAATCGTGGAAGATGTTTAACGCGATTTCACCGCGCTATGATTTTCTTAATCACTTGCTGTCCTTTGGGTTAGATGCGAAATGGAGAGACCAGTTGGCAGCATTTCTGCCAGACAAAGAGCATCTCGACGTTTTGGACATAGCCACCGGGACCGCGGATGTGCTTTTGTCACTTGCGAAAAACAACCCCCGGGTCACTTTCGGGACAGGAGTCGATATGGCGGAGAAGATGCTGGATATCGGCCGCAAAAAAATCCACGAACAGAAGCTGGACAATCGCATTAAACTTCAGGCTGCGGATGCGAACCTTTTGCCGTTTGGGGATTATTCCTTTGATGTTGCCACAATTGCCTTCGGGATCCGCAATGTCGAGTATCCGACTCGTGTCCTGCGCGAAATGCACCGTGTCCTGCACCGTGGCGGCCGGGCATTGATCCTGGAATTTTCCATGCCGAAGAATGCGTTGGTGCGTTTTGGGCATTTGATGTACCTACGAATGTTCGTGCCGGCGATAGGATTTCTTGTTTCCGGCCATTACCGCGCCTACAAGTATTTAAATCAAACGATTGAATCATTCCCGTCCGGCCAAGTGTTTTGTAACCTGATGAAAGAAGCCGGGTTCCAGAATGTCAAAGCCAATCCGTTGTTGTTGGGCGTCGCCTCCATTTATCAGGGGGACAAACCGTGAAAACCGCCCAACCGCAACAATTGTCTTTAGCTGATCTTAAAGAAGCCCTTCAGCGAAAAATACTGGCGCTCGAGCGCCTCATTTTGCCCATCGGCTCGCCGCATCCTATTTACCGGCTGGAATTTAAATGCCAGCCCATTGATTTATTAAGTTGGCTCCAGGCCCAGGGAGTTAACACCAAAATTTATTGGGCCAACCGCGATGGGGAATTTGAAATGGCTGGCGTGGGGATAGCCGAAAAAATCGAAGACAAAGAAGGGATTGATTACCAGCAACTATTTGAAGACATTCACGAACGGTTCACTTTTCTCAATCCCAACATTAAATTCTACGGCGGTGTGTGTTTTGACCCCAATAACCTGGATGACAATTGGGAAGCTTTCGGAGCGGTCCAGTTTGTTGTCCCGCGCTTTGAGATTCTTCAAAAGGACAACGACGCCGTTTTCGCCTGCAACATTAGTTACAAAGACATTACTGACGATTCACTCAAAAATATTTTAACCGAGCTCGAATCGCTTAAATGCGACGACGTTCAACAAATAGGGCCGTTGGCTAAGCCGGGACAACGCAAGGACACCCCCAACCGCGCCGAATGGCAACAAATTTTTGAACAAGCATTCTCAGGGTTCGCCCGCCACGAATATCAAAAGATCGTGCTCGCCCGCAAATCGACATTTACATTCCAAGACGATACCAAGCCGTTTCTGATGAAAAAATATTTGAAGGGCGTGACTCCCGAATGTTTCCATTTTTGTTTTCAAGCGCAACCCGGCCATGTTTTTATCGGCGCCTCGCCGGAGAGGCTTTATAGCCGTGAAGGGCGGTCGTTGCAAACGGAAGCGTTAGCGGGAACTCGAACGAAGAAGGGAAAAGGAAGAGGCCCCTCGCTATCTGCTTGGGATGGTGAGCAAAAAGCGAACCTGAAGAGGGAAGACACTAACGACTGGCGATCCCCTGAAATCGCAACACGATTTCGGGGATTTAATCCCGGGAAGGCAAAGCCTTCCACGGGACTGGCGGCTGGCAATAATCAATCCCTTCTTGATTCTCCCAAAGATATTCTAGAACACAAATACGTTGTGGATGCCATCGAAGAAAGTTTAAGGCCGCTGTGCGCTTCGCTTAACGTGGGGAAGAAGCCTTTTGTCTTAGATCTCAATTGGGGAGAACATTTAAAGACTGAAATTCAAGCGACACTCAACAACGAGGTGACAGACGCCCAGCTTCTTGAGGCGCTTCATCCAACACCGGCCGTGGCGGGATACCCTGTAGAAAAAGTGCTGCCACTGATTAAAAAGTTTGAACCATTTTCCCGTGGCTGGTACGCGGGGCTTTTTGGTTACGTGGGGCACGATACAACCGAGTTCACCGTTGCCATCCGCTCCGGGTTGATTAACAAAAACCGGATTACACTCTTCGCCGGTGCTGGCATCTTGCCCGAATCCAACGAAGCCAGCGAGTGGGATGAAATCGAACAGAAAATGAATAGTTTTTTAAAGGTGTTTGAATAAAATGTTTGATATTTGGAATAATTTGAACTTTTTATCTAAGTTGAGTAGCATTGTTTCAGTTTTGGCTATTACGCTTGTTTTTTTGGGAGGATTTCTTCAGCTATCAAAGTTTACGATTGATCATCGTTTACATTCTTTACGAGAACAAGTTCAATTTGCAAAAGACAAACAATATCAAAACAAAATCGCGCAATTAGAACCAAGAAAGCTATCAATTGAGCAGAAAAAATTATTGAAGGACAAGCTTTCTTTAAAAAAAGGGCCGACTATCGTTTTTGTGAGTCGTTTAATGGATGGAGAAAGTTTAGATTTTGCAAATATGATTGCTTCTATATTTCTTGAAGCAGGTTGGGATGTTAAACCAACCATTAGAACCTCGATAAATGATTTCCCGGGATTTTTAAGTCTATTTATAACAGGGAATGTAGATTCAGAAGCGTTAAATATATCTAAGATGTTGAACGATGTAAATATTCTGTGCCGAAATGAGCCCATTGAAGCAGGCTCTATTGGATCAATCCCTTATGAAAATAGTATTTATATTGTTGTTGGAAGAAAAGGTGCTCAAGAATAAAAGATTTTTTGTTGTCGTCAGTGTAGCTAAAATAGATACCCACGGGCAAGCCCGTGGTACTTTAGTAATTCTTTAAAAAGCAAACTTTGTTTGTCCGATAGTTCACTGTGATGCTCACTATCGGAAACG
>JAGVNC010000013.1 GCA_020053475.1 Candidatus Omnitrophota bacterium
CGTTTCCGATAGTGAGCATCACAGTGAACTATCGGACAAACAAAGTTTGCTTTTTAAAGAATTACTAAAGTACCACGGGCTTGCCCGTGGGTATCTATTCTTAGGGCCATCCGTCCGCTGGATTCCTCCTTAATCTGACCATACTAAGATATGTATCATAGTATTGACTAATAGCCATATCTGTGGTATGGTGGAAGGGAATAGGCATGATCCAGGAACGCAGTGCGAGTTTTATTTGGGATCCATGGAAAGAAATCGGCAATATTCAAAAGCACGGTGTTGATTTTACGACAGCCGCTAAAGCTTTTATGGACCCGCAGAGAAAGATTTTTACCGACAGCAAACACAGTCATGATGAGCCGCGCTATTTTTGTCTTGGGAAAGTTGATGATCGAGTGCTGACAGTTCGGTTTCTTTACCGTCATGGAAAGATCCGGATTCTTGGCGCGGGATATTGGCGAAAAGGAGATCGATTATATGCCTCAGAAGAAATCTAGTGATAGTGACATGCCCATTGGTCGTCTTACGCGGGTCGATAATTTTTTCCCGCCCCCTCAAGACCTTGTCCTGCCGGAGAAGACAGTGAAGGTGACCCTTGCGTTGACCAAGGCAAGCGTTGAGTTTTTTAAAAAGCAAGCTCACCGTCATCATATCAAATATCAGAAAATGATCCGTGAGCTTGTGGATCGTTACGCGAAGATGTATTAATGGTTAAACTTTACTCTCGCGCGGCCACTTGCTGGAGGATGTCCTGGGCGATGGTTTTGCCGATTTGCGGGACTTCGGCTAATTTGGGGAGGGACGCTGATTTTAAATCCGTAAAGTGTTTGAACCCGCGATCGAAGAGTTTGCGGGCGCGCACCCGGCCGACCCCGCGCAGTTGCACGAGCTCCAAGAGTTCTTCCTTGATGCCGTAACGGATGCGGTTACGCAATTGCTCCAGAGCGAATGTCAGTTTCTTGAAATGCAACATGTTGGCGATGGAAATCGCCGCGTACACCAGCCACTGGGTGGACTCGACGTGGCGGTAAATATCCCCGGGCCCCACCCCGAATTGATCGCAAATCATTTCTTCTTTTTCTTCATCGATCCACTGCAGGACGGCCCACGTCGTTTTGAGCGTCGCCTGGTAGGCAAAGAAATCTTCCAACCCCGGCCAGTTTTCCGGCGTAAAAATCAGTTGATCACGAATCTGGCTTTCAAATTGTTCCAACCCCTCGGCGTCTTTTTTCCCGACGTGCATCAAGGGCGCGTCCGGGCAGCAATCCATCAAATGAATGAGGCCGGCGGCTGAAACCTGATTGTCGTCCACGGCTTTGATCAGCCCGTCGCGCAGCGTCATCGTCGTGACGGGGTCAATGTAAATCCGGCTGGTCAAGCTGCCTAAGGGTGTGGGAAAAAACCGAACCCCGCTTTTTTCGATAAATTTTTCTTTGTGCAAAAAATCAAAAATTTCACTGACCATTTCTAACAAATTGGGCGCGAGTTTTTGATGATAAAGAAGAGTGTGATGAAAAAAATCAATCATCCCCTTAATGTCGTGGATGTATCCGCCGGCGATTGAGGCCAAAATGTGGATGCGTAACGCCGCCTGTTCGGCAAGCTTGGATGTGACAGGCTCGGGGGGCGCGGCGATGTATTTGTCGTAGAGGATGCGCGTGTCGGTCAATGATTTGGCGACAATGACCGCCTCGCCGTAATCGTCGTATTGCGGGCGGCCCGCGCGCCCGGCGCATTGTTTGTATTCGGATGTCGGGATGTACGCGGGGCCGATGCCGGCTTCGTAGCGCTTGACGTCGCGGATGATGGCCCGGCGGGCGGGCAAGTTGACCCCCGCCGCCAGTGTGGGCGTGCAGGAAATGACTTTGATTAAATTGTTACGGAAATTGTCTTCAATGAGCTCGCGCTGGTGCGGTTTTAATCCCGCGTGGTGGAATGCCACGCCTCCGGCAATGACCTCGGCGAGTTTACGGCAAAGTTTGGTGGCGTCGCTGCGGCTGCCGATAATTTTTTTGGCGATCCCTAAGAGCTGTTGGCGCTCGGCAGGGGCCAGGATTTTGGCGGCCGCGCCAAGGACTTGCCGGCTGACCGCTTGCGCCGATCGTCGGGAATTGACGAAAATCAACACTTGGCCTTTGCCGCGCAATGTGTCCAAGGTGAGCTTGCTTAAATCGTCGGCTTCTTCTTCGCGGATGAGTTTGGTACCGTATTCGTGGAACATGATTGTGTCGTTAAAATAAATCCCTTCTTTAAGAGGAATGGGCCGCCAGGTGCTTGTGACCAATTCAGCCTTGAGCCACGCGGCGATTTGGGTGGCGTTGCTGACGGTCGCGCTTAAGGCGAGGATTTGGATTTGCGGATTGAGTTCTTTGATCCGCGCCACCAATATTTCGAGGGTCGGCCCGCGCGAGGCGTCATTAATAAAATGGATTTCATCGAACACAACGACACTCAGCGAGTTGATCAATCCTTGGGCGTGGGTGCGTAACAGGGAATCTACTTTCTCCGCGGTGGCGACTAGAATTTTGTATTGATTCAAATGCCGGACAGGGCTGTCCGCGTCCCCGATCGCCAATCCCACAGGAATCCCGAGAGGTTCGTATTTCTTTTTAAAGTCATTAAATTTTTCGCTGGCCAGCGCTTTTAACGGGGCGATGTAAAGGCAGCGGCCTTTGTTGAGCAAGACGGATTTGAGTAGGCACAGTTCGGCAATCAGCGTTTTCCCTGCCGCGGTGGGGACAGAGAGGAGCATATTTTTGCCGTCAAGAACTCCTTTGTCAATGGCGGCGGCTTGCGGGGGGTAGAGATTTTCAATGCCCGAAAGGATGCCGCGGACGGCATCGGGATAGTGGTATTTGGCAAGGACGTCGGCTAACTTCATAATTTATCAAATCCAAAACCCTAAACTCTAAATAAACTCAAAATTCAAAGTCCAAAAATTCTTTAATTCTGTTTTGAGTTTTTGATTTTGGATTTATTTAGGGTTTAGAGTTTTGAGTTTAGGGCTTTATTTTGGATTTTGGGTTTAGTGTTTTGAGTTTTTTTCTATTAAAGTCTTTATTCCTGTTGACCTTGTGTTTGAATGAATTTATAATCCTTATATTATATATTAATATCAATATTTATCGAGGATTATGAAAGCGGTACTTCAGAGGGTGAAAGAAGCGCATGTTGACGTCGGGGGAAAAACGGTCGGGGCAATTGGCAGGGGGTTGCTCGTTTTTTTAGCTGTCGGCAAAGGGGACACACAAAAAGAGGCGGATGTCCTCGTCAAAAAGATTGTTGAGCTGCGGATCTTTGAAGATACCGAAGGCAAAATGAACATTGCCGCGCCGCAAGCCGGGGCGGCCGTTCTCGTCGTCCCTCAATTCACGCTCTACGGGGATTGTTCCAATGGCCGCCGGCCTTCGTTCGACCAAGCCGCTGACCCGCGAACAGCTGAAGTGTTGTACCAATACTTTATTGGCCAATTGAAGAAAACAAATGTGAATGTCGAGTCCGGCCAATTCCGCGCGATGATGGATGTGCACTTGGTTAATGACGGGCCGGTGACTTTTATATTGGAAAATTAAAGTGGTCCCTGCCTGCCGGCAGGCAGGAGTGATCAGTTGTCAGTCCCGTGGAAGGCAAAGCCTTCCCGGGATTTCGTCCTCGAAATCGCGAAGCGATTTCAGAGGATGTTCAGTTAACAATGATTCCTGGCCACTGGCCGCTGAACACTGAGTACTTTTAAAATGTATATTTACGACACCCACGCCCATCTTGATCACCTCGACGATGTCGCGGGGTCGCTGCAACGGGCCCACGTAGCGGAGGTGAAGGGGATTGTCAGCGTCAGTATCGATTTAAAATCTTGCCAGAAGAATTGGGACATTGCCCGGGCGTCCACGCAGCCGAAAATTTATTTGGCGATGGGCATGCACCCCTCTGACGCGCGCGCCGCAGAATTACCCGCGTGCATTGATTTTACCCGCCGGCACGCGTCTGATTTAGTGGCGATCGGCGAAATCGGGTTGGATTTTTGGTACAAGTGGGCGCGTAAGGATCAACAGAAAAAAGATGAACAGCGCCAAGTGTTTCGCTCTTTGTTAGAATTGGCCAAGGAACTGAATTTGCCGGCGATCATTCATTCGCGCGGGACGTGGCGGGAATGTTTGGACACGGCACTCGAGGTCGGTATCAAAAAAGCGGAGTTTCATTGGTACAGCGGCCCGCTGGATGTGTTAAAAGATATTTTGGCCGCCGGCTATTACGTGTCAACGTCGCCGAGTATCGCCTACGCTCCGCCGACGCGTGAAGCGATGCAACTGGCCCCCATCGAGCAGACATTGATTGAGACCGACTCTCCCGTGATGTTCAAAGAAGAGGGAAGAGAGGACACGCCATTTAAGGCTGAACCCAAGGACGTTTGGCGGACACTGAAAGCCTACGCGGCGTTAAAGCAAATGGATGAAGCAAAGGCGCTGAATATTCTGAATCAAAACGCCCAACGATTTTTTAATTTGGAATAGATGACAGTTAATGGGTTGACAAGTTGGGGGTTTTATGTTATATTTACATTGTACATATGAATGAAATCCGCTTCGACTGGGACAAAGAAAAGGCGATCCTCAATAAAAGGAAACATGGCGTTTCGTTTGAAGAAGCCCAAACAGTTTTTTATGATGATCATGCCTTGGAATTTTTTGACCCGGATCATTCAGAGAATGAAGATCGCTTCATTATGCTGGGAATGAGTTTTGCGGCGCGTATTTTAGTCGTCTGTCATTGTGTTAGGGAAAAAGATACTGTGATTAGAATCATTTCAGCTAGAAAAGCAACAAAACACGAAACGAAAAATTATCAGGAGGGAAAATATGAGGGCAGAATATGATTTTTCTAAGATGAGGGCCCGGCGTAACCCTTATGCAAAGCGTTTAAAGAAGCCGGTGACGATCCGTTTGGGTGATGACGTGATTGATTATTTCAAGTCGATGGCAGATAAAATGGGAGTGCCTTATCAGAATCTAATTAATCTTTATTTACGTGATTGCGTTCAATCTCATCGTAAAGTTGAATGGGTGGCGCATTAAAATTTTCTAAAAAATATATCCCTTCCTTTTGAACGTACAAACTGATGAAAAAAATACTACTAATTGTTGTTGGATGTCTTGTCCTGGCCGGGGCCGGCTGGGGTGTTTATCATTTTGTCTTGCAAAAGAAGTTACTCGTCGAAGATGTGTTGCCGCAACAGCCGCTCTTCTACGGTAAAATCACGGACCTCGAAAAAAATCTTCAGGAGTTTATCGCTTCGCCATTCGGCCAAGCTGTCCAAAAGATTAACTTTAAGCTCCTGCTTGACCAAAGCAAGATGGACCCCAAACAACAAGAAGCGATCATCAAGAATATCGCGGCCATTTACGATCCTAAGGCCCAATTCATCATTAACCAGTTGTTTAGCCAAGAAGTCGCCTTGGCCGCTTATTCGACGGATATTGATTTTTCTTCCTTGAGGGCGATGAGCCCGGCGCAACGGGTCGAAGAGGTCGCGCGTATTTTCGAGAATATTGTTGTGGTGACCCGCTTAAAACCCAGCGCGCAGGCGATTGAAGTCATGTCGCAGGTCATCAGCCAAACAGGCGAGGACGTGACTCGGGACACACAAGAATATCAAAAGCATTCCATCGATGTCATTACATTTAAAAAAGCCAATGTTGATTTGTATTACACCCGGCTGCAAGATTTATTGGTGTTTGGCATCGGGAGCCGTAAACCCGTTGAGAAGGCGCTAGATGTTGTCGCCAAAACGATCCCTTCCTTAAGTAAGGACACGGCGTTTCAAGCATTGAAGCCTTACAATGTCGCAGGCGCCATGAAAGTCGGCTATATGGATCTGGTGAAAATCATGACGGGCGTCCAGCAAGCGGCTGAGGAGTTTGTTAAGACCAGCGTGCCGGAAGATCAGCGCTCGCAGGCGCAGCGGCAACTCAATGAAACATTTGAGCAATTCCAAGGATTAACCCATCTGACATACTCCTATAAAGGCGGGCCGTTGGCGCAAGGGAACCTCAATCTTTTCTCATCCAATCCAATGGGGGAAGGGTTGCCTGGGTTTGCGTGTATGCCCGTCGAGAATCAAACGTTACGCTTTATCCCTAAAGAGATTGTGGGCTACAATTGGAATACATGCCTTCGATTAAACAATTATTGGGGCCAATGGAAACAATCCCAGGACGAAGCTCAAGAGCGCCAAGCGGCCGCGGCCACCCAGGGAGAAAAGATCCCGGGAGAACAAACGGCCGAAACTATCGAGGACTTTTTGGGCATGAGTATCGAGGACGATATCTTGCCGGCCATCGGCGATGAATTCGGCGGATATTTAGCCGGGATCAAAACAGGGAAGATGTTTCCCGTCCCGCAATTATTATTGTTTTTACGCGTGAATGACCGCGCCAAAGTTGAGGCGATCCTGACAAAAATGATGGGCCAGGATTTTTTGGTGATGCAGCAAGAGAACTATGCCAATGTCACCATCAACTCTGCGGCGCTGCCATTGGGCGGCGATATCCAGCCGTCGTATTGTTTTCTGGGCGATTATTTGTTGGTGGGGATCAACCGCCAGGTCTTGAAGGATTCTCTCGATGTGGTTGCCGACCCCGCATTGTCGCTTCCCGAAGCGGACGATTTTAAGATCCTCAATATGGCAGCAACGGGCAAAAATCTCCACATGGTATTTTTAAAGCCGCCGTTGTTGATTCAACAGATCAAGAATTTGCTCGAGACCGTCAACCAATGGATTTCAGCGCAGGAAGACCAGCGGGCCGCCTTTTTATCCGGCAGCCAACGGCGGCTGGATGACATCAATAAGGAAATTGATTTTCAACAAAGCGAAGCCAAGCAATTTCAAACCCAAGCCACGGCCCTGGCCGACGCGATCCAGGCATTGCGATCGCAAATGTTGGACACCACTGTTCAGCAGCAGGAATTAACACAACTCGAAGGAAAGATCGATCAGGCGCACAAAGCCATTGAAGGCCATCAGGAACAGCGCCAGCAATTGGAGAAAATAATCGGGGAATATAAACAACAAATGATGCCGCCGGAAAAACGCCGTCTTCTGTTAGATGAAGTCCTGGTTCCTTTCCTTAATGCCGTTGAGCAAATCGAGGCCTTGGGATGGCGCGCCACCCAGGAAGAGAATGTCTTAAGAGTCATGGTGTTCATCAAGTCCAAGGAATAATGCCAAATCGACTGAAATCCGTCAACCCATTCGACTCTCCCCGCCATCAATGGCGGGGCTTGGGCGCCGGCGAACGAGTCAAATTTTTCCTCCTCAGCATCATTCTTCTTGGAATATGCATGACTCAATCGGGATGCGCTTTATTGGCCCTTCCATTCACGCTCCTCAATGGCCTCTTTGGCCTTTTGGGCCAAGCCGCGAACATTATCAGTAAAATGCCGATGCCCCCGCCGGGGGTGTTTTTTTAAGTTTTTCAAAAGAGCGGGCCGCCGTTGTCCTTGCCCGGCTTTCTCATTGACATTAATTTAATATATGGTATATTGTTTCTATAGATAATCATAAATGATTATAAAAGGAAATATATGAATTTCAGTCAATTTAAACATCAATTCCAGGATTACCCTTTTATCCTTAGCCGGGATATTATCCGCGCGCCGGAAGATCCCCAAGCGGCGCGCAATCAGTGCAGCCGCTGGCAGAAAAAAGGGCTTTTAATCGGCCTGCGTAAAGGCGTGTATTTGCTCAATCCCCAGGACCGTCGAGTGGATGTTGACCAAAACACCATTGCCAACATCCTTTACGAGCCTTCCTATATTAGCCTGGAATACGCGCTCAATTTCTATGGAATGATTCCGGAAGCGGTGGCTGATCTTACATCTGTCACAACCCGTAAAACGATGCGGGTTAACAATGATCTTGGGAATTTTATTTATCAGCATATCCAGCCGCGCGCATTTCGCGGGTTCAAAAGAATGGGAGAAGGCAAGAATTTGTTTTTTATGGCTGAACCGGAAAAAGCGGTTGTTGATTTCTTGTATTTGAATTTAAGCCAATTTCAAAACAATACCAGAGAAATTCTTGAGCATTCGTACCGTTTCCAGAATATCGAGGAACTTGATCCTCAAAGGCTTAAGGCCCTGGCCCGGTTATTCCATAATAAAAAACTGGCGCGCGTCGTGAAAGATTTGTGCCGTTGGATCGAGGAGGCAAGAGAGTGATTGACGTGATTAAGCAACAATTTAACAACGGCATGTCCGTGAACCAGAAACTCAACGTCACCCGGGAGTTCCTGCAAATTTTATCCTTGAAAATCTTAAATGAAAAGAAAGTATTTGATCACATCGCTTTTGGGGGAGGGACATCGTTAAGGTTCCTGTACGGCCTTAAGCGGTTCTCGGAGGACCTGGATTTTTCGCTCATCAAAACGCGAGGGTATGATTTTCAGAAAATTGATGAACAGCTTAAAAAATCGTTTCATTTGCACGGGTTACCCCTCGAGACAAAAATGAAGGCGGAAGGCAATGTGCACAATCTGATGATGAAATTTACGGGACTGATCAACGATCTGGGATTATCCGGCCTTCCCGGGCAGAAACTTTCGATTAAGCTGGAAATCGACACAAATCCTCCGGCCGGATGGCAACTCACAAACACGATCATCAATAAAATCTATATGGTTAACATTGTCCATTACGATCTTCCATCGTTGTACGCCGGGAAGTTACACGCGTGTTTCTATCGGAAATTCACCAAAGGCCGGGACATTTATGATTTTGTGTGGTATTTAGGCAAGAAACTCAAGCCCAATTTTCTACTCCTGAATAATGCCATCCAACAAACACAAGGCCAGGATGCCGGCATTAACGAGGGGAATTTTAAATCATTTCTTCTCGAATATATCAAGCGCCTGGATTTTCAACAAGCCAAAAAAGACGTCGAGCGTTTTTTGGAAGATAAAAGCGAGCTGAGCCTGTTTAATAAAGACGTCATCCGCAATACCATCGAAGGAGTGTACCCATGAAAAATAAAGAAGTTGCCGAATTATTGAACCGCATGGGTGACCTTTTGCAAATCAAAGGGGAAATCGTTTTTAAAACGCGGGCCTACCATAAAGCCGCCGAGAATATTGAAGCGTTGGGCGAGGACATTGCCGAGCTTGAAGCCCAAGGGCGTTTATCGGAAATCCCCGGCGTGGGCGCGGCCATCCAGGCGAAAATTCAGGAATACTTAGCCAAGGGAAAAATGACCGCTTACGAGGAGTTGACCAAAGAAGTCCCGGAAACGTTATTGGACATCGTTAACATCCCGACGGTCGGCCCGCAAAAGGCCAAGTTATTTTATGAAAAACTCAACGTCAAAACGATGGAAGACCTGCGCCGGGCCGCGGAAGCCGGAAAATTATTGACGTTGCCCGGGATCAAAGAGAAAACTGTTGAGAATATTCTCAAAGGCATTCAGATCGTGGCCCAGGGCCAGGAACGGATGAATTTGGGCAAAGCAACCGACGTGGCCGAGGAGATCATCGCGTTGTTGAAGGCCATCCCGGAAGTCCGGCGGATTTCACCGGCCGGCAGTTTGCGGCGCGGGATGGAAACAATCGGCGATATCGATATTTTGGTCGAATCAGGCCATCCTCTGAAGGTCATGGACGCGTTCGTCAATTTTCCTCAGGTGAAAAAGGTCAACGCGCACGGCGAAACCAAATCGTCGATTTTGACCAAGGACAACGTTCAGGTGGATTTGCGCGTCGTGGACGCGAAAAGCTACGGCGCGGCGTTGTTGTATTTTACGGGTTCCAAAAGTTTTAACATCAACCTGCGGCAGATCGCCATTAAAAACAACATGAAAATCAGCGAATACGGCGTTTTTGCCGTGACAAATGACAAAGAAAAATATTTGGCCGGGAAAACGGAAGAAGAATGCTTTGCCGTGTTAGGACTCGCGTGCCCTCCGCCGGAATTGAGGGAAGAGTTCGGCGAGGAGGAGCTTTTTAGCGGCAAGAAAATCCCCAAAATTGTCGAGCTTAAAGACATTCAAGGAGAACTCCACGTGCATTCCACGTATTCGGACGGACGCCATTCCATCGCACAGATGGTGGAGGCGGCCCGGCGGCGCGGGTACAGCTACTTGGCGATCAGCGATCACTCACCCAAACTGCGGGTTGCCGGCGGGGTGTCGGTTGCGGATTTAAAAAAGAAGAAAAAAGAGATCGACAACCTCAACAGCCGGTTAAAAGGTTTTCGTGTCCTTTTAGGCACCGAACTAGAAATAGACACCGAAGGAAATTTAGATTACAATGATACGATTCTGAAGTGGTTTGATATTGTCGTTGCATCGATCCACAGCGGATTTAATCAACCGCCGGATCAATTGACAAAACGGTTAGTGAATGCCATTGAGCATCCGTGCGTGAATATTATCGGCCATCCCACAGGCGTTCACTTGGGAAAACGAGAGCCGTATCAGTTCGATTTTAACAAAGTTTGCCAGGCCGCGGCTGAACATAACGTGTTTCTGGAAATTAATGCATTTCCCCTTCGCCTTGATCTCAATAGCCATCATGTGTACTACGCGCGCCGCCAAGGGGTTAAGTTTGCCATTAATACCGACGCGCACCACATTGATCATTTAGCGTACATGAAATATGGCGTGACCATCGCCCGGCGAGGTTGGTTGACAGCGGAGGACGTATTGAACACGCGAAATGTTACTGAATTGTTGAAAATGCTGAAAAAGAAATAACGGTATTAAATCCAAAACTCTAAACTCTAAATCCTAAATAAACTCAAAACACAAAATTCAAAATTCAAGATTCAAGGAGACAAAATTGTTTTGAGCGTTTGAGTTTTGAATTTGTGATTTATTTAGGGTTTTGGTTTTAGAGTTTTGAGTTTATTTAGAAGTTTAGGATTTAAGGTTTAAGTTTTTAATTATGAATTTTACTATCATTAACAAACAAATCCTAGCCGATAACATCAAACGTATCGATGTCTCGGCCCCCGCCATTGCCCGCCGGGCCCAACCGGGGCAGTTTGTCAGCCTTTGCTGTGAGGAAGGAGACGAACGAATCCCCTTAGCGGTCGTCGAAGCTGATAAAGACAAGGGCACGATCACGCTGATTGTCCACGAATGCGGCAACACGACCGGCAAACTCGGTGCCATTCCCATTAATGAATCGATTTTTTCCATCTTAGGGCCCTTGGGCGTTCCGTCCCAAATTCACAAAAAAGGGCATGTTGTATGCATCGCGACGGGGATTTCGACCGCTCAACTGTTACCGATCTGCCGCGCGTTGCGCCGGGCCGGTAACCGGGTCACGGGGATCATCGGCGCGAAGACAAAACGGAAATTAATGCTTGAGGCGCAAATGCGCATCACCTGCGACAAGGTTTATATCGCCACGGACGACGGCTCTTATGAACGCCGGGCCTCGGCCACGGATCTTTTAAAAAATTTTTTGGCCAAAGAAAAAGTCGACATGGTGTACGCGATTGGTTCTGCCGAGATGATGCAGACCGTGTGCACATTGACACGGGAGAAGAACATCCCTACCCGCGTTCAGTTAAATCCGATGATGGTGGATTGCCTGGGAATGTGCGGCTCTTGCCGCGTGAAAGTGGGCGGCCAAATGGTGTTAGCTTGCACTGACGGCCCGGAATTTGACGGGCATCACGTCGATTTCCCGGATTTTATCCGCCGCATGAAAACGTATGAGGAACAGACAACATGGGACAACCCAAGGTCACGACCCAACCCCAAGAGAAACGAACCAGGAACTTTAACGAAGTTTCTCTCGGATATCCTAAAAGGATAGCGTTAGAAGAAGCCCGGCGCTGTCCGCAATGTTCGGACCCTGTTTGCATGAAGGGGTGTCCGATCGGCATCGACATCCCGGGATTTATCCGTCATTTGCGCGAAGGGAATATCCAGGAAGCTTACGAACGCATCCGTGAGGCGAATCCCTTGCCGTCGGTGTGCGGCCGGATTTGTTCGGCGCCCTGCGAGGCCGCATGTATTTTGACCGAAGAGCACGCCCCCATTGGGATCCGCGCGCTGGAACGCTACGCCGCGGATTTGGGGCGTTCACGGCCGGCTGCTAAAATTGCCGGGCGGCAGGGCAAAAAGATCGCTGTCATTGGCAGCGGGCCCGCTGGATTGGCGGCCGCCTGGGAATTGGCCCGTCAAGGATTTGCAGTCACGATTTTTGAATCGCTCGACCGCGCCGGCGGTGTGTTACGTTACGGCATTCCTGATTTTCGCATCCCACGGAAAGTGATTGATGGGGAAATCAATGAAATCCTCGCGCTGGGCGTTGAATTACGCACCAATGCGTTTATCGGACAAACAATGACAGTGTCGGAATTGTTGGAAGATGGATATTCGGCGGTGTTGATGGCGACGGGGGCGGGTGTGCCGAAATTTATGGAACTGGCAGGAGCGAATTTAGGCGGCGTTTATTACGGCGAAGAATTCCTGATGCGGCTGAATTTGATGAAGGCAACGATTTTTTCGCGGCAGGCCCCGACATTTCGTGTTGGCGAGAAGATTGTGGTGATCGGCTCGGGCAACACCGCGCTGGATTGCGCGCGGGCCGGCGTGCGGTTTGGCCCCGTGCCGTCCCGGCAGGGACGGTGCCGGCAAGTCGCGTTGGTGTTCCGACGGACAGAAGAAGACATGGGCGTGCGCGCCGACGAGCGTCAGTATGCCAAAGAGGAGGGGGTGCATTTTGAGCCCTTGGTCCGGCCGATTGAGATTTTATCCAATGAGAACGGGTTTGTCGCCGGATTAAAGTGCGTGCGCATGGATTACGCGGACAGCGAAGGCAAGGGCGTGTGGGAATTGGCCCCTGTCCCGGGTTCGGAATTTACGATAGAGGCAGACACCGTGATCATCGCGATCGGCCATCATCCCAATAATGTTGTGGCGCGCGGGGTCGAGCGATTAACAATCAATGCCGATGGGACGCTGTGGGCCGATGGGCAAACGTTAATGACGTCGGTGCCGGGGATTTTCGCCTGCGGCAATATTGTGACCGATGCCGGGCCGGTCGTTGACGCGATCGCGTCGGGGAAAAGGGCGGGGAAAAGTATTATTAAATATTTAGGATAAGAAACTCAAAACACTAAATCCAAAATCCTAAACACTAAATAAACTCAAAACACAAAATTTAAAATTCAAAAAGATGAAATTGTTTTGAGCCTTTGGGTTTTGAATTTGTGATTTATTTAGAGTTTTGGATTTAGAGTTTTGAGTTTTTCAAAAATTATGTTTCAACACAAAACAATCCAATCCCTTCAATCCAAAAAGAAACGCGGCGACAAAATCACCATGCTCACCGCCTATGATTATCCGACGGGGAAAATCCTGGACCAAACCGGGATCGATATCGTCCTTGTCGGCGATTCACTGGCCAATGTGGTGTTGGGATTGGCCTCGACGCGCGAAGTCGGGATGGATGAGATGATTCATCATGCCAAAGCGGTCCGGCGCGGGGTGGAGCAGGCCCTGTTGGTCGGGGACATGCCGTTTACGGGCTATCAATTGCGCCCTGAGGATGCTGTGGTCAATGCCAAGCGGTTTATTAAGGAAGCGGGATGCCACGGCGTCAAGGTGGAATGGTTTGAGCACTGCCTTGAGGTGACGGAAAATATTTTGGCCGCCGGCATTCCGGTGATGGGGCACGTCGGATTGACGCCGCAGACCGCTGAACAGCTCGGGGGATTCAAAGTCCAGGGTAAAGATGCCGATACCGCCCGTCAGATTCTTGAACACGCCATCGCCTTGGAGAAAAAGGGATGTTTTAGTATTGTTTTAGAGTGTATCCCGGCAAAATTGGCGCAACTCATTACCAAGAAATTATCGATTCCCACAATCGGCATCGGCGCCGGTGTCCATTGTGACGGCCAGGTGCTCGTGACCAACGATCTTTTGGGATTATTTGACCGCTATAAACCAAAATTTGTGAAACAATACGCCAACCTGATGACGTTAGCGAAGGAAGGCGTTACACAATTTAAGGAAGAAGTCGAAAAGGGCCGGTTCCCGGATGCAGATCACAGTTTTTCCATGAATCCTCAAGAATTTGAAAGGTTAAAAGTGAAACGATGAAAAAATGCCCTTTTTGCGCGGAAGAAATCCAGGACGAGGCGATCAAATGCCGTTTTTGCGGAGAGTCCTTAGACCCTCAAAAAGTCGTCCAGCTTCAACAACCTAAAGAAAAAATCCCGTGGTATTACCGCTCGGGGATTTTGGTCATCGGATTTCTTTGCGTCGGGCCACTCGTTCTGCCACTTGTATGGATCAACCCGCATTATTCTCTCAATAAAAAGATCGTCCTGACGCTCGTGATGGGCGTCATTTCTTTTGTTTTGTACAAAATGTTTGTTGTTGCCTTGGGCCAATTGGAAGGGTATTACGACATGATCAACAGTTATGGGCGCTAGGGCCCAGCCTTAACGCGTCCTTGACATCCTTTGCGGTTTGATGTAGTATTTTATTTAATTCATTTATACTACAATATGGTTAAGAAACTAAATCGTATACATGTCCAGGAAAGGCTCAAAGACAGCGGCCTTGTGATCTTCACACCCCGCGAGTTTTATGATGTCTTCGGCATTCCGCCTAAGACAGGGGCGGTCTTTATCTCCCGCAACCTCAAGAGCGGGTTGTTTTTAAAACTGCGCAATAATTATTATATGCTCAAAGACAGCCGTCCGCCGCTGTATGCGATCGCCAACAAGCTTTATCAGCCTTCTTACGTTTCGCTCGAATCGGCACTTTCTCATTACGGGATCATCCCCGAGACGGTTTATGCCGTCACATCGGTGACCGCCAAGCCGACCCGTGAATTTAAAACGCCCCAAGGTGTCTTTTCCTATCAACGGATTAAAAAAAGCGTGTTTGGCGGGTACAACCCCGTCTCCATCGAAGGCAATATCGTTTTACTGGCGCAGCCGGAGAAAGCCCTCGCGGATTATCTCTATTTTGTGGACCTGAAAAAAGTTTCCCTTAATGACCGCCTCAACCTGAAAAATATCCGTAAGGGTAAGCTCCTTAAATTTATCGGCACTTTCAGGCGTGCAAGCCTCCGGAAAAAAGTAAAGGAAATGTATGCTCAGCAGGGACAACCTCGAAAGATTTACTAAACTTCAACAGACATCCGTCCAGAACGTGGTGCGCGAATACTGCCAGCATCTTTTTTTATCTTTTTTCTATCAGAATCCCGGTTCGGAAAAACTGCTGTTTAAAGGCGGGACGGCTTTGCGCATTATCCTAAAAAGCCCGCGGTTCTCGGAGGATTTGGATTTTACGGGGGTGGGCATTACCCATCAAGAGATCGAGGAATTATTCACGGACACGTTGGCCGATATTGAAAAAACAGGGATGACCGTCCATGTCACGGAAGCCACAAAAACGACAGGCGGTTATTTGGGCATCGCCGTTTTTGAAGCCTATGGCATGACCATTAACGTTCAGATCGAGGTTTCGTTAAGAAAAGGCAAAGGATCTCCGAAAAAGACAAGGGCGTTGATCACAAGCGACTACATCCCGGCCTATACATTGGTACATCTTTCGCTAGATGATATTATCCTTGGCAAGATTGAGGCACTTGTAGCTAGGCACAAGCCGCGTGACTTTTATGATTATTTTTTTCTTTTGTCCGGCAATTATCCCGCGGCCAGGACCAAAGAGAATTTAAAAAAGGTGCTGAAACTCCTTCGGCAAGAGAATACCAATTTTCAGGCTGAATTGAAAAAATTCCTGCCCGCAAGCCAGGCCATGCACCTGCGCGATTTTAAGAAGATTCTGGGGCAGAAAATTATGACTTATCTTTAATGTGGAAGTCGTATTCAAAGGATGGCCTTTTTTGCTTTGCATTGACAATCTTTAAAAAATTATTTGCTAAATAAATAGATCCAGGGTAGACTTTAACTACCCCTATTCTGGTTCTCCTATAAGTTTCTAGGTAAAAATTTTTTGTATTACTTAGGAATTCATCAATGGCCGCGTATTAAAATAGTTATAGGAAACAGAATGTTTCGTCCTTTATCTTTTCTGATATTGTTTTTCACGGCCATCCTGGCGTCCGGGGGTTATGCCAATCAGCCGACCCTTCCCAAAGCCCCCTATATTTCTACCCAGACAGTCAAAGAATGGCAAGCGCAAGGCAAGAAATTTACCTTTGTGGATGTGCGCCGCGCCGATGAATTTGACCAAGGCCATTTGCCGGGGGCGATCAACATCCCATACGATGAATTAGAGAAAAGAAAAGCGGAAGTTCCCCAAGGCCAACCGGCTATATTTTATTGCACCTATTCTTCCTGGCGCGCGCCTTATGCCGCCAATCTTCTCGCTGATTTCGGATATGACAACGTTTATACGCTGGAAGGCGGGGCTTCGGCGTGGAATGCCGGGGGGCAGGTGATTGATTCCCAAAATCCCGACGTCACCCCCGAGATCGTTCCAAAACCTAAGGATTTAGAAGCCAATTTTGAACATTTTCCTGTCCGGGAATATCAAACCAAAATTGATCTTACTGAAGTTCAACTCCGGGAATTCGACGGCAAAGACGGCCGCCCGGCGTATGTGGCCATCAATGGAATTATTTACGATGTCACCCAAAGCCGGCTCTGGCGCGGCGGAGAGCACGATCCCAGCCACGGTAAGGCGATGGCCGGCCGCGATTTAACATCTGTCCTTAAAGATTCTCCGCACGGCGATAAGCATTTTAAGTATTTTCCGGTGGTGGGGAAATTAGTGAAGGAATAATTCATGAGTAAACCGCTATATAATAGAGTAGGCGGCATTCACGCAAAGCGGCTGTTTTGCCTTTCCTCTGTTGCCATTTTTGTAGCATTTTCTTCTCCTGCCCATGCCACTGATGTGACATCCAATATTACCACCAATACCACCTGGGACGTTGCCGGTTCACCGTATATTGTTAAAACTAGTATTTTTGTAATTAATGGTGTAACTTTGACTATTAATCCAGGTGTAGAAGTAAAGTTTGAGGGGAATTATTCATTAACCACTCAACCTCTGGGAATAATCAATGCCCAAGGAGCAATTGGGAATGAAGTCAAGTTTACATCAAACAAGGCGATCCCAGCTAAAGGCGACTGGCTAGGTCTTTCTTTAAGTAATTCCAGCATAATAGATCACGTGATTGTCGAATATGCAGCTACAGCTATTAATATTATCAGCGTTTCTCCTCCCATCCAAAACAGTTTAATTCATTATAACAATAAAGGACTCAGTTTCTCTTATGCTTCTAATTCGATGATCACAGGAAATACAATTACAGATAATTTAACTGGAATATATCTCGAAGGATCGACTTTCGGATATCCTAATCCTACCATTAATAACAATTCAATTTATAATAATCAAAATTATAACATTTATGCCACTAACGATATCACTGGTGCAATTAAATCTACAGTTAATGTCCAGAACAACTGGTGGGGAACAACCGACCCGTATGTCATCATGAATAAAATTTATGACATTGTTGATAGTACAAACGGCCCCACAGTAGATTTTACACCGTTTTTGGATGGTATAAACGGAAATTCTATTGGTGGTCAGTACGTTCATGGGGGAATTACCCAAAATACGATATGGAATTCTAATCAAGGTCCCTATATTGCTATCTCTAATATAACAGTAACTAATGGAGCTACCCTTACAATAGATCCGGGAACAGAAGTGAAGTTTGATGGGAATTTTAGTTTGACGGTGAATGGGACATTAAATGCAGTAGGGACAGCGGCTAACATGATTAAATTTACATCGAATAAGATAAGCCCATCCCCCGGAGATTGGAATCGGTTGCAACTTAATACTAACGGGAGTGTCATTCAACATGCAATCATTGATCTTCCCCAGATCAGTGGACGGTTAGTAAAGATGGAAAAGAGCGTTTTTCGTAATCAAAAGGACTGAGATAGCCCAGCGACGAATGCGTTCTTTTC
>JAGVNC010000069.1 GCA_020053475.1 Candidatus Omnitrophota bacterium
AATAAATGGGTATTTGAAGACTTCAACAATTTTAAATTAGCGCCACAGTGCGCTTGAATATCAGTTGAGTAGAATCAATTGATTTTTAACATAGGAGAAAAACATGTTTAAAAAACAACGGATTCTGTCCACTTTCTTTTGGCTAGGGCTTTTCTTGGGTACAACAACTTTTGCAGCTGCTCAAGTCACTCCAACCATCGTTTGGCAGAAACTATATCAATCCTATGAGCTAGGCGATTTCAGCAGTCATCCCGTTACAGGAGAAAGGACTATTGATCATAATGGAGATAACATTAAAGACTTTATTTTTGTTTCGCATAAGGTCATTAGCGTAGTATCGGGAGCAGATGGGACCATTTTAAAACAATCTGTTCCTTACAATACGGTTTATGACTCTGTTGTAGGATCTGAATTTGTTGATCTTAATAATGATGGCATTAAAGATGTGATTGTTTTTATCCGTAATCTAAATTTTGCCGATAAGAATACCCGCCTTGAGGCTCTTGATGGACAAAGCTTGTCACTCCTATGGACATATAAGGATGTGACGATGATTTACGGAGATATTCTCAATACAAAAACTGATCTTAATGGCGATAATATTCCTGATGTAGCTGTAGGGATTGTAGGTAAATTAAATCTGCATAGTGGCAAAGATGGTCAACTTCTTTGGAGTTTTAATTTACAAGATATCACGCCTGGACTAAAACCCAACAAAATCGATCATCTTGATCTTGTTATTAATAATCAAGCCATTGCGATACCTTCTCCTATTGTTACTATCAATAAACAATTTTTGATCATAGCCCGGGCTTTTGCAGCAAATTTACAAACTTTCAAATCAACTTGGTATACACTTGCCGTTTCGTTAAACGACGGCAGTCTAGTATGGTACAATGTCGATAGTCATTCCCCCAGGGGGATAGGCAAATTCCGAAAATTCGGTTCGGATGTTTTCAATATTGGCGTTGTCCCGAATGTAGATTATGTAAGTGTTCTCAATAGGCTAGATGGGAAAACAGGCGCGGTTGTAAAATCTGATTTTGATCCATGCCTTTCTTTCCAATTCTATGAACCTATTCCCAATCCTTCCACCCGCTCTATCAATGACATTATAGCCGTTTATGACAATCTTTGCACCAGCGAGAATAAGATGGGATTATTTGACGTTAGCTTAGATTCTTTTTCTGCCACCCCCAAATGGTCTGTTCCTGATGTAGGAATAAACACCGGAGATCGGCTCTACAATCTAGACGTAAACGCTGATGGCACCAAGGACATATTTTCTCTTGCTCCACTCAACAACCAAATTTTCATCCATGATGGGACAAACGGCAATCTTTTACTCACTTATGAGGGGATCTATTTGCCAGGCCACTTGATGAAATTTGATGAAAATCAAATTTTGGTTACTGCTTCTCCATCTGAGGGGCCAGGAAACCAATTATTTTTATTAGGCTTTTAATTAAAAACTCTATAAAAAGGCCGTTGGTCATGCCAACGGCCTTTTTATTATCACTTTTTTCAAATCTGCTTTTAGCATCCGTAATCCGGATAATCCTTTCTTTTCAAACGTAAATTCCCTTTGCATCCCAAGAGAGATATAGTATAATTAGGCTTCTGAATTTTATTAAATTAGTATATATATTAATAACTTCCGGAGCGTAGCGCAGTTGGCTAGCGCACTTGTATGGGGTACAAGAGGTCGCAGGTTCAAGCCCTGCCGCTCCGATATTTTCATCAACAGGGGGAACTTCCCATGAGAGAAAAACAGTCTCCTAAACAATCGCAAAAACAGCCTCAGCAGATTATCCAAGAGGAACGCCGAAAGTATAAACGGATCAATAAAAATTTTATCCTGACATATTATGAAAGAACCAAGCCTAAAGAACGGTATGAAGTGACCCAAATGAAAAATATCAGCTTAGGGGGAATGTGTTTTATCACGACTCAGGCATACCCGCCATCCACACTGATTGCCGTTGAGTTAAAAACACCTTATTTGGCGGATAGCACATACTTGGAGGGTGTTGTCTTAGAGTCGCATGAGAAAGTCACCGACATCATTTATGAAACACGACTCCAGTTTACGCACCTGAATGCGGATGCGAGATTTTTAATCCATAAACTCATTGAATTTTTTATCAGTGGGAAAGATCACGACCATGAATAAAATCAATATTGGTTTAATCGGATACGGTAACGTCGGCCAAGGCGTTGTCAAACTGTTGAAAAAACGCCGGAATTTTGTCAAGGCAAAATACGACGCCGAGTTTATTTTAAAGACTCTGTGTGATCGAAGTGTGCACAAAAAAGACACGAAAGACCTTGAGAAAACCCTTTTAACCACGTCCTACAACGATGTGCTCAATGATCCTGAGATCAAAGTCGTGATTGAATTGATCGGCGGGCTGAACCCGGCCAGAGAAATCGTCACCAAAGCTCTTCAGCAGGGCAAACACGTCATTACGGCGAATAAAGAACTGATTGCCAATCACGGCAAGGAACTTTTTCCCTTGGCCCGTCAGCATAACGCTTATTTGTACTTTGAATCCTGCGTCGGCGCCGGGATCCCGATCATCAGCACGATCACCCAGGGGATGGCGGGAAATAAGTTCAATGCCCTTTACGGGATCATTAACGGGACATGCAATTTTATTCTCACCAAAATGACCCAAGATAACTTAAGCTTTGCCCAGGCCTTGGAAGAAGCCCAACGATTAGGGTTCGCGGAAAAAGATCCAACCCTCGACATTAACGGCATGGACTCAACGCACAAATTGGCGATCCTCGCTTATTTAACGTTCGGCAAATTCCTTGACGTCAAAAATATTTATACCGAAGGGATTTCGCATATTTCGCATGACGACATCGAATATGCCGAAAGCCTAGGGCTAACCATTAAATTGCTGGGGATTGCTAAAAGAGTCAACGAGGAAATTGAAGTGCGGGTCCACCCAACGTTGTTTTCCAAAGAGCATCCGTTGGCCTCGATCAATAACGTCTACAATGCCATTTTTTTGAATGCCGATCCATTAGGGAACATCCTGATTTCCGGGGAAGGGGCAGGGCAAATGTCTGCCGCCATTGGTGTATTTGGCGATCTCATCAATTTGTCTTCCCGTGGGGACAAAGAACAATTGTTATGCAATTATTTTACGGAAGATGAGAAACTTCTCGTCAGAAGCAGCGAAAACTTCCGCACGAAATTTTACCTTCGCTTTACGGCTTCGGACAAACCCGGCGTCCTTTCCCAAATTACGGGAATTCTGGGCAAATATAATATCGGGATCAACTCCGTCACCCAAAAAGCGCACAATCCGATGGCCAGCGTTCCCGTCATTATGCTGACGGATTATACAGTGGATCATTCCCTTCGTGAAGCCCTTGCCGAAATTCACAAATTGCCCGTTGTCAAAGCCAAGACGGTCGCAATCCGCATGGAGAAACTATGGTGAGTTGGAAAGGCATTATCCATCATTACCGCTCTTACTTGCCGAGAGTGAAAGAGCAGAATATTGTTACCCTCAACGAAGGGAACACACCGCTTATTTTTTCGGAAGACTTGACTCAGCGTTTAGGCCTTGAGGTGTATCTCAAATATGAAGGGCTAAACCCGACAGGATCGTTCAAAGACCGCGGCATGACGATGGCCATTTCGCAAGCCAAAGAGAAGGGGGCGCGCATTGTGATGTGCGCGTCGACCGGGAACACCTCTGCATCTGCCGCCGCGTACACTGCCAAAAGCGGATCGATGAAATGCGTCGTCCTCATTCCCGAAGGCAATATTGCACTGGGTAAATTGGCCCAAGCCATGATCCATCAAGCGACTGTGTTAGCGATTAAAGGAAATTTTGATGAAGCGTTGACGCTCGTGCGCGACATCACGGACAATTATCCCGTTGAGATTGTTAACTCCGTTAATCCCTTTCGGATCGAAGGGCAAAAGACCGCTGCCTTTGAGGTGTGCGACCAATTAGGCGACGCGCCGGAATTTCACGCCATTCCCGTTGGGAACGCAGGCAACATCACCGCCTATTGGAAAGGGTATTGCCAATATAAAGAGATCGGTAAATCCCGTCAACTTCCTAGAATGTTAGGGTTTCAGGCCGCTGGAGCTGCGCCGATCGTTGATAATAAAATTATTGAGAAACCTGAAACAATCGCCACCGCCATTAGAATCGGCAATCCCGCCAGCTGGAAATCGGCCATCGCCGCACGCGATGAATCCAAAGGGCTCATTGATAAAGTAACCGACGATGAAATTTTAGAGGCTTATCAATTGCTGGCGAGTCATTCCGGTGTTTTTGTGGAACCGGCATCCGCTGCTTCCGTCGCGGGGATCCTGAAACTAAAAATGCGCGGCTACTTTGATCAAACGCCCAAAGCCAAAATCGTTTGCACATTAACAGGCCACGGGTTAAAAGATCCGGAGCGGGCGATTAAAATCATCAAACAGCCCTTACTGGTCGAAGCAAATAGAAAAGCGATTCTTAAGAAAATAGGACTATAAAAAACTCAAAATCCTAAACTCTAAATCCAAAATAAATTCTAAACTCAAAACTAAAAATCAAAATTTTGATCATTTGGATTTTGAGTTTATTTAGGATTTAGAATTTTGAGTTTTGGATTTATTAATTTGGGAACTTCCAACACTCTTAACGATAAAAAAATTTTAATCACCTGCGGGCCGACATGGATCCCGATTGACGATATCCGCATCATCAGCAATAAATCGACGGGGACGCTAGGACAAACGCTCGCCACCGATTGCGCCAGCGCAGGGGCGAAAGTGACGCTCTTAGAAGGCCCGGTGACACGGCCGTTAGATGCGTACGCCATCCGAATCCAGAAATTCTATTTTTATGAAGAATTCTACCGATTGATCAAATCGGAATTGAAAAAGCCTTATGATGTCGTGATCCATGCGGCCGCTGTTTCGGATTATAAATTGGAAAGCCCGTTTCGCCGTAAAATTAAATCGAAACAGCCGCAACTTCATTTAACGCTGGTGCCGACAAGAAAAATTATCCACTTGATCAAACAGATGCAGCCGAAAACATTTTTAGTCGGGTTCAAGTTGGAGTCGGACATGAATAAAAATACAGCCGTGAGCGCGACTCAAGAGCTTTTCCGACAGGGACAATGTGATCTCGTTGTGGCCAACACGACAACCGATCAAAAATACTGCGGCTTCATCGTCGATAAACACAAAAATGTGTTAGCGCAGGAAAAAACCCGCGTCGGCGTATCAAAAACGTTATTATCCATCATTAAGCAGCGCTTATAAATAGGCGTTAAATGTGTTTGGTCGAAGAAGCCTGCGTCGGTTAGCGGGAAAAGTTTTACGTTTAACTTAATAACAATTAAAAATATTTTATGAAGCGGGCCTGCCTGCGGTAGGCAGGCATCGTTGACGCTTAACCAATAACGGTATTTTATGAAATATATTGTGGTTGTTCCCGATGGCATGGCCGATGAACCAGTTGAAGGATTAGGAGGCAAGACGCCTCTTCAGGCGGCTCAGGCCGTCAACATGGATTATTTGGCCCAGCACGGCTCGATAGGGTTGGTCCAGACTATCCCAACGGGCATGAATCCCGGGTCAGATATCGGCAACATGGCGATTTTAGGTTACGATCCTAAAACGTATCACTGTGGCCGGGCACCCCTGGAAGCCGCCAACCAAAATATTATTTTGAAGAAAAATGAAATTGCGTTGCGTTGCAATTTGATTACCGTTACCAACGGAGAAATGGCCGATTATAGCGCCGGGCACATCACCACCAAAGAAGCGGATGAACTGATTAAGTCGCTCAATAAAACGCTGGGCAATGACAGCGCGAAATTTTACACAGGGAAAAGTTATCGGCATCTGTTAGTCCTTAAAGTCGAAGACCCCCAGGTAATCATGAAAATCAAGACGACACCACCGCATGACATTTTAAGCAAAGAGATCAAAGACTATCTTCCCAAAGGACGAGACGCGAAAATCCTTTTGGACCTGATGGAACAATCAACGCATATTTTAGCGAATCATCCCATTAATCAAGTCCGCGCTGATTTAAAAGAACATCCGGCCGACATGATTTGGTTGTGGGGGCAGGGGACCAGCCCCACATTACCGACATTTCAACAAAAATTTGGGTTAGAAGGAGGGATCATCTCGGCGGTCGATTTGGTCAACGGCATCGGCCGGTTGGCCAATTTAGAGGTGATCGACGTTCCAGGGATCACCGGTTATTACGATACGAATTATTTAGGCAAAGCGCAATACGCTCTCAATGCCCTTAAGACTAAAGACTTTGTTTATATCCACATCGAAGCGCCGGATGAAGCCGGCCATAACGGCGATGTCAGGGCCAAGATCGAGGCCATCGAAAAAGTGGACAAAGATATTATCGGGACCATTTTAAATCATTTTGATCCCAACGACGATTTTCGTCTTCTTGTGTTACCCGACCATCCCACCCCGGTGGGGAAACGCACCCATACCGCGGATCCTGTCTGTTATGTCATGTACGGCAAAGGGATCCCCCGGGACGGCGCCCAACATTACAATGAAGTCACGGCGCAAGAAAAGGGCCTTAAATTTGAAAGCGCGGAAGCTCTTTTGGAATTCTTTTTAAAACGGTATTTGGCCTAAGAATTAAGATGATTCTTAGCGGCATTTCTGTTATATTATTGATTTCTGCTCCTCGGGAAAAGAAAGGCTCGTCAGCATGAACAAAGAAATCATTGTCCAAAAATTCGGTGGTTCATCCGTTGCGAATATTGAACGCATTAAGAACGTTGCGCGTCGTGTCGTGGCAACAAAGACAAAATTTAATCATGTCGTGGTGGTTGTCTCGGCTTTAGGGGATACAACCGACGAGCTGGAAGCGATGGCATTTCAGTTATCCAAAAATCCTACCGACCGGGAAATGGACATGCTGATGTCTACAGGCGAGCAGATATCTTGTGCATTATTGGCGATCGCCATTAAAGGCTTGGGCAAAAATTCTATTTCCTTTACAGGCGGGCAGGTGGGCATCATTACAGATACAAGCCATACCCACGCCCGGATTCAAAAAATTGATGCGAAGCGTATCCGCAAGGCACTTGATGAAAATAAAATCGTCATTGTGACCGGATATCAAGGCATCACCGAAGAGAACGATATTACGACACTCGGCCGTGGCGGATCCGATTTAACTGCCGTTGCCTTAGCGCAAACACTGAAAGCCAATGTGTGCGAGATTTATACAGATGTCGACGGCATTTATACGACTGATCCGCGCATCGTCCAAGAAGCGCGTAAAATTAAAGTCATTACATTTGATGAAATGCTGGAAATGGCTTCGTTAGGTGCGCAAGTCATGCAGGCGCGGTCCATCGAAGTCGCTAAAAGATTTAATATTCCGTTACATGTCCGATCCAGTTTTTCCAAGGAGGAGGGAACGATGATTGTCCAAGACAATGAGAAATTAGAAGAAGTCGCCGTGCGGGGCGTTACCTGCAATAAGTCTGAAGCCAAAATAACAATTTGCGCTGTCCCTGACAAGCCCGGCGCGGCTTCAAAAATATTTACATGGCTGGCCAAGGCCGGCATCAATGTTGACACAATTGTCCAAAATATCAGCCATGACCGACAGCGCACGGATATTTCCTTTACCGTCCCAGACGCACAGTTTACCAAGGCTTTGGCCACAACAAAAAAAATCGCCCAGAAAATCGGAGCCGGAGAAATTTTGGATGACCAGGAAATCGCCCGCGTCTCGGTTGTCGGGTCGGGAATGCGTTCCCATCCCGGCATCGCAGCAAAAATGTTCCAAACACTGGCAGACAATAAAATCAACATTGATATGATCACGACATCCGAAATCAGTATCTCGTGTATCATCAATTACAAACACACAGACAAGGCCGTACGGGCCTTGCATAAGAAGTTTAATCTAGGGCAAATTTAAAGTGATCAGTGGCCACTTCACTATGAAAAATATAATTATCTACGACACAACACTAAGAGACGGTTCCCAAACCGAAGGGATTTCGTTTACCGTCAGCGACAAGCTTAAAATCACGCAAAAGCTTGATGATTTAGGCGTTCATTATGTGGAAGGCGGCTGGCCGGGCTCTAACCCCAAGGACCAGGAATATTTTAAGTTAGCCAAGAAATTAAAATTAAAACACGCGAAAGTAGCGGCCTTTGGATCTACCCGTCGGGCAAACATTAAGCCCTCCGAAGACGTGAATTTGAATGAACTGATTGCTTCAGACGCCAAGACATTGACGATTTTTGGGAAAAGCTGGGACTTACATGTCACCGACGTCATTAAAACGACGTTGGACGAAAATTTAAAAATGATCTACGACTCGGTTTCTTTTTTAAAGAAAGCCCAACGGGAAGTGTTTTACGATGCTGAGCATTTTTTTGATGGCTACAAACGTAATCCCAAATATGCGCTGAAAGCGATCCAAGCCGCCCAAGAGGGAGGGGCTGATTGCATTGTGTTGTGCGATACGAACGGCGGGACATTACCCCAGGAAGTTTCGGAAATCGTGACAGAGGCCAAAAAGAAACTCAAAGCCCCTTTAGGCATCCATACCCACAACGATCTCGACATGGGTGTCGCCAACAGTCTCGCAGCCGTTGAAGCCGGAGCGATTCAAATTCAAGGGACGTTCTGCGGTTTAGGCGAACGCTGCGGGAATGCCGATCTGTGCACGATTGTTGGGATCCTCCACACGAAACTTAAAATACCGTCGATCGCCGATAAAAACGTGAAAAAATTGATGGAAACGGCGTATTTCATTAGCGAAATCGCTAACTACAAATTACCGGACAATCAGGCCTTTGTCGGCCATTCCGCCTTCGCGCATAAAGGTGGGGTCCATATCGACGCCATGCTTAAGAATCCGGTTGCCTATGAACATATTGATCCTTCCACCGTTGGGAATCACCGCCGGTTTGTGACATCCGAACTGGCCGGGAAAATGCCGATCATTTTAAAAGCCGAAAAACTCGGTGTTTTGTTAGATAAGAAATCGACGCAGACCCAACAGCTTCTCAAAGAACTCCAAGAAAAAGAACACAGAGGCTATCAATTTGAAGCGGCTGATGCTTCTTTTGAACTTTTCCTTAAACGTTCGTTGAGCAAATATAAGCCATTCTTTAACCTCGAAGGGTTTAAAGTGTCTTCCGAACGAAGAGTGGATGGAAAAGTTTTCGCTGAGGCCTCGGTGCGTCTCAATGTGAACGGCAAAGAACGTTTTAGCGCGGCCGAAGGGGATGGCCCGGTTGATGCGCTCGATAAAGCGTTGCGTCGAGTTCTCCTTGAATTTTATCCTAATCTCGAACACATGCATTTAACCGATTACAAAGTCCGCGTCCTCAATACCAACGAAGGAACCGCCGCCCGCGTTCGCGTTCTGGTTGAATCACAAGATGCCAACGATTCCTGGACCACCGTTGGTGTCCATGAAAACATCATTGAAGCATCTTGGGAAGCCCTTACCGATAGCGTTGAATATAAACTTCTCAAAGACCAAGAGAAGAAATAACCTCATTAGGCCGCCTCTTAAAATCATGGAACTTTCACCACGATTTAATTTTAAAGACATTGAAGATAAGTGGGTCAAATTCTGGGAAGAGAAGAATTTGTTCCACGCCACGCCTAACTCCAAGAAAAAACCCTACGTTATTGTCATTCCTCCGCCCAATGTCACCGGGATTTTGCACATGGGCCACGCGCTCAATTGCACGCTGCAGGATATTATTATCCGCTACAAACGCATGAACGGCTTTGAGACCCTTTGGATGCCGGGCACCGACCACGCGGGCATCGCCACTCAAAATGTCGTCGAAAAACAACTCGCCAAAGAAGGCAAAAATCGCCATCATCTGGGCCGCGACGAATTCTTAAAACGCACCTGGGAGTGGAAAGAACAATACGGCAACACAATTATCCATCAGCTGAAAAAATTAGGGGCGTCTTGTGACTGGGCGCGCACGCGTTTTACGATGGACGAGGAATACAGTGAAGCTGTCAAATATACGTTCGTCGAATTATATAAGAAAAAACTTATTTACCGGGGCCAATACATTATTAACTGGTGCCCGCGCTGTCAGACGGCTTTGTCCGATGAAGAAGCCGAACACAAAGAAAAGCAGGGATTCCTTTACCATATCCGTTACCCCTTTGAAGATAACCCCAACGAAGGGATTGTGGTCGCTACGACCCGTCCGGAAACGATGCTGGGGGATACGGCCGTCGCCGTAAATCCTAAAGACAAACGCTATAAAAAGTTGATCGGCAAGACACTGATCCTGCCGTTAATGAACCGCGAGATACGCATTATCGCCGATGAGCTGGTCGACCCTGCTTTTGGAACAGGGGCCGTCAAAGTTACCCCGGCCCATGACCCTAATGACTTCACCATAGGGATGAAACATTCCCTGGATTTTATTAATATCATGCATCCTGATGCCCGCCTTAATGAAGAGGCCGGAGATTTTGAGGGGATGGACCGGTTTAAAGCCAGAGAAGCGATCGCTAAAGCTCTTCAGGAAAGAAAATTGTTGGTTAAAGTCGAACCCCATATGCACGCGATCGGGCACTGCTATCGCTGCAACACGGTTGTGGAACCGTATTTATCCAAACAATGGTTTGTCAAAATGAAACCGTTGGCTAAGCCGGCCTTGAAAGCGGTCGTTGATGGGCGCATTAAATTTTATCCTGACCGCTGGACGAAAGTTTATACCAACTGGATGGAGGACATTCGCGACTGGTGCATTTCCCGGCAGATCTGGTGGGGGCATCGTATTCCGGTGTGGTATTGCGTGAACGATGAACACACGACCTCCCAATGTCAAGAGCCGATCGTTTCCATGACAACACCAACGAAGTGCCCGTACTGCGGTTCATCAAAATTAAAACAGGATGAAGACGTCCTAGACACATGGTTCTCATCGTGGCTTTGGCCGTTTGCCACACTGGGCTGGCCAAAAGAAAACAAGGACCTCAAATATTTCTACCCGGGATCAGCGCTTTTTACCGCTTCGGAAATCATTTTCTTCTGGGTCGCACGGATGATCATGTCGGGCATTGCATTCAAAAAAGATATTCCTTTCTCATCTGTCTACATTCATGGGACCGTGCGTGATGCGAAGGGGCGCAAAATGTCAAAATCACTTGGCAACGCCCTTGATCCGTTGGAAATCATTCATGAATATGGGGCCGATGCCTTGCGCTTTAGCTTGATCATCAATTCCGGGCAAGATTTATTTGTTTCCAAGGAAAAATTCGAGATCGGGCGCAACTTCGCCAACAAAATCTGGAATGCGGCACGCCTCATCCTGATGAATACGAAAGATATTGATCCGGAATTCGATTTAATAAAAATAAAATTCAATGATACTGATTTGGCCTCGCAATGGATCATTTCGCGATTTAACTCAACACTAGAAAAAGTCAATGCCGCGATCGAAACCTATCGCTTCTCCGAAGCTGAAACGCTTCTTTACGATTTCTTTTGGAGCAATTTTTGCGATTGGTATCTGGAAATCATCAAAGACCGATTTGATGATCGAACAACTCAACACATCGCTTTTAAAATTCTGGAACAGTCTTTAAAAATATTTCATCCCTTTATGCCGTTTGTCACCGAAGAAATTTGGCAGCACATCCATCCGGGAGAAGAAGCGTTATGCATTCAACCCTGGCCGACCGTGGAAAAGATTTGTCTGAACAAAGAAGCTGAAGACAACATGCAAGTGATGATTGAGGCCGTCTCTGCCTTGCGCAATATCCGTGTGCAATGGAACATTCCGCTTCAGCAAAGAATTGAAACGTTTGTGGCAACGACGAATAACCAAGAATTTTTGTTATTTAACAATAACGCTAAGATTCTCCAACGCTTGGGCCGGGTTGAAAAACTGTCCGTTGCTGCGCAACTCCCCACAACTCACAATGTCGCCATTTCCGTTGTAGGGACAACAAAAATTGCCGTTCCCTTAGGGGCCCTCATTGACGTTAATAAAGAAAAACAGCGGATTTCGACACAAATCGAAGAACAACGAAGGGCAGCCCAAGCCATTGTGGGGCGTCTTCAGAATGAAGGATTTTTAAAAAAAGCGCCGGCCAATGTCGTGGATGAAGACCGAGGACGGCTGGAAGCCCTAAATAAAGAAATTAAAGAACTAGAAATCGTTATCGCGAATTTAAATTAATGACACTTTTTTCTAACAAGATTATTAAGGAAGCTTTCAACGAAGATGCCGTCCGCTTTGATATCACAACACAAGCATTGATTCCCGCCAATCAAATTTCCCGCGCCCATATTATTTTTAAAGAAGAGGGGGTTGTTTGCGGGATTGAGGGCATTAAAACAATTTTTCGAACATTGGATAAAAATGTCCGCCTAACATCGTACGTTCGAGATGGAGCGAGAGTAAAAAAAAATACGAAAATTGTTTTCCTGCAAGGCAAAACCCGCGCGATCTTGACTGGAGAGAGGACGGCGTTAAATTTTTTGAGCCATCTTTCCGGGATTGCGACCACGACTGCTCGTTACGTGAAGAGCGTTCGACCTTATCGCGCGAAAATTGTGGACACACGGAAAACAACTCCAGGGTTAAGGGCGTTAGAGAAATATGCCGTTCGTTGCGGTGGGGGCGTTAACCATCGCGCTGACCTTCAAGAGGTGATGATGATCAAGGATAATCACAAATTGTTTCTACCGCCAAACGCCTGGACGAAAACAATTCAAGCGATCCGCCAACAAACAAAAAAGCCGATTATCATTGAAGTTGACAATCTTCTCGAATTTAAAGAAGCATTGACGGCTAAACCCGATATAATATTGCTGGATAACATGAAGCCGCAAACGATCCGCAAAGCGATTCAACTGAAGAAAAAGAATGGATCCGGCAAGAAACCTTTATTGGAAGCTTCCGGCGGGATTAACATCGCAAACGTTCGTTCCATTGCCCGAACAGGCGTGGATCGTATTTCGATTGGCGCGTTAACGCATTCGTCCCAAGCCGTTGATGTTTCTCTGGAGCTGATCCGATGAAAAGAATCTTCGTCCATTTTCTGATTGGCATTCTGCTCATGCAGGCTTCTTTCCCTCTCGCTGGATGGGGGCAAGAACTGACCCCAGACTCACAATCCTTAAGAACGACTTCAGAGAGTAACGCCGGAATTCCACCAATTCTCGGAGATGATGAAGAATACCCTTTGTCATCCAATACAATCTTTGACGATAAGATGCTGTTGCAAGGATACACCGAGCGCTACAAAACATTATCCCAAGAGATTATTTTAGAAATGATCAAAGATGACACGTTAACGTCTTACAAAGCCGCCGCCGCTGTCCGGGTCTTAAGAGAAAAATATCTCAACGAACTTCCCTTGCGTGAGAAACGAATTTTTGAAAAATTCCTCTTACGGCGCTTAAACCGCACGGACTCGCCTTTCGTTCAGGTGGAAATTTTGCACACATTGTGCTTTTTAGACCGTTACCGTTATTTCAATCCCATGGTGCCGGCCTTGATCCAGAAGATGGACCATTACAATTCGACCGTCGATGAAATGGCGTTTGAAGCGTTAATGGACATCATCAAAAAGGGAAATGACCGGGCGCGCGAGGCACGCATTATTTTTAACACGTTACGCAAAGTCTTATTTTTATCGCGCAAACGACTGGCCAACATTAAGGAACCCGGGCCACGCTTGAGTGAAAAATTTCAACTCTTGCGCTGGTCCATTAAAATCTTAGGCACCCAAGAACTCAAGAGCCTTCCCAAAGAAGTCATTAATCTGATGTAATCATTTGTTATGAAAATAACCCTAAAAACATGGGCCTTCTTTATTCTTGCCGCCCTGATCAGCTTTATTGTGTGGTATCGGTTCTGCTACCCGCAATTGGCTTTTGTCGATCATACCCTCGGCCGCGAAGAGGCCCTTAGCGTTGCCCGTCAATATTTGGCCAAGCAAGGCGTTGATCCGTCGCAATTTCGAACTGCCGCGATCTTCGGCAATGATGATGAGGCCGACCGGTATTTACAAAAAACGATCGGTTTTAACGGCCTAAAACAGTTCATTAAGGCTCATGATTTTGACATGTTCTTTTGGATTGTGCGCTTTTTCCAAGAACATCAAAAAGAAGAATACAAAATGACCATCAGCGCTTCGACAGGGCAAATCATCGCCTTTAAACATGTGCTGGATGAAAATGCCCAACGGCCTCCTAGTACCCGGGACAAAGCGCGGGAGATGGCACTTGAGTTTCTTCAACAAACATACGCCCTTAACCCGGCAGTGTTTGTGATTACTAGTGATTTTGAACGTGGGTTTGATAACCGGATAGAGTATTCTTTCGCCTGGAGAGATATCAACATTCAAATTCCCTGGGACTTAGACAAAAACAAAGGGACAGGCAAACTCCTCATGGGAGCCTCGGTCAGCGGCGAGGAATTTATTTTGTTTTACAAAAGTAATTTTGTTGTCCCAGACCAATTCAAACGCTATCTGACGGAGATCAAAAACGCCGGACAAAATCTGGGATTGATGTTCCGTATTTTTTACACGCTGTTATTGACATCAGCGATTTTTTTTATCATTATTCGCCGCAATCATCTGGCGATGCATTGCACCAAAAAATTTTACCTGGCCCTCACCGGTATTTTTTTCGGCCTTCTGATTTTGTCTTTGGTTAATGATTTTCAAATGTTTTTATTCGAATTTGATACAGCACTGCCCTACGGAGACACATTAGGGCGCTACGTCATCGGAGCATTATTATCATTTTTATTTATTTCTTTAACAATGATTGTCCCAGGCTTGGCCGGGGAGTTGTTACGTTTTGAAAATAGAGAACCGGAAGAAAATTCATTTTTGCATTACGTTCATTCAACATTTTTTTCGCGTTCCGTGGCCCGTGCCATTCTATTGGGATACCTGTGTTGCGTTATTTTATTAGGCATCCAAGCCGTTTTATTCAAAATCGGGGAACGTTACTGGGGTGTTTGGGTCGAATATAATTGGATGACCCGATTGTCTTCGACCACGTGGCCTTTCCTGGCTGCCCTGACTGTTGGATTTAAGGCCAGTTGTTCTGAAGAGATCATGTACCGGATCTTCGCCATTAATTTAGGGAAGAAATTTTTTAAGAACACATTATTGGCTGTTGTCATTAGCTCGATCATTTGGGGATTCGGCCACAGCAGTTATCCGATATTCCCGTCTTGGTTTAGGGGAGTCGAGGTCACATGCTTAGGATTATTTTTGTCATTTGTCTATTTACGGTTTGGGATTATCCCCGTGGTTGTCGCGCACTTCTTATTTGATGTTTTTTGGCATGCGTCCAGTTATCTTTTAGGGCCATCTCAACCCTTTGATTTCTATAGTTCACTGATCGTGATCCTATTGCCGCTGTTTTGGGCCATGATTGCTTTTCTATTCAATAAGGAAGAGGTGATGCGGCCGCTCCGTTGGCTGTTGAGCAACCATCAGCAGTTTAATTTGGAAGTGCTGAGAAGTTACCTTTCCCAAAACCCGCAGTTTACCACTCAAAAGTCTTCGGCCCAAATACGCAAAGAACTCTCTGAGCATGGCTGGGACGTGGCGGTCATTGATATTGCGTTGGAGGACATTAAAAAATAGGGACAGACACTATTTTTTGTCGCTATTTTTTGGGAAAATAGGGTCTGTCCCTATTTTTGTAACCGCAACGTGATAATGTCCTAATATTGCAAAACTAAAATGTCCTATAGATAATACTTGTCTTTGAGAGGAGACAAGTATGGAAAAGGATATT